>JANLTD010000534.1:0-1789 GCA_031362765.1 Acidobacteriota bacterium
CTACCACGCCGGCCTCAGCGACCAGGAGTTGACTGTCCGGTAGGGCCAAGAGTTTTATTGGCGCGCGCAAGCCACTTACAAATGGTTGCACCACTTGCGCTGTCGCTGGCACGGCGACAAGAGCCAGCGCCAAAGCGCATCCGATCGACCTCAACGGAAGCTGTGATTTCATAGGCTGACTATATCCCTTAACATCCCTTGCCGATGCGCCGTCCAGCGGCGGCTCGGCTATAGGCGGTCGTATTCGGCATCGTCAGAGTTATCCCAGACTGCGCGGAATGGTCCGCAGAACTGGCGGCAGAACTGGCGGATCCTCAGGAGGACATGCTTTTGAACCTACCAATGCTGCACTTGACCACGCATACGCAATTTGCGTGGGATCGCCAAGCCAGGCCGCTTGGCGTAGCGCATCTATTCGATCCAGCCCAGAGACGATTTGATTCCAACTGGCGCGCATCAGGGACGACAAACTTTCTTACCTGTGTCTCGGGTAATTCACTTCGGCCTTTTCACCACTCGCCAATTTCTTGAAAAGCGGCGCGGTTACGGCGAAATCTATTGAAAAGCTTGAAGCCCTAATCGAAAAAGTTGATGCTATAGGCATCGGCTGCGGGTTGAGTTCGGACGAAAAAACGACGAAAGATTTTGTTCGGGAAGTTGTCGAAAAACGCAAAACGCCGGTTGTCATTGATGCTGACGGATTAAATGCTTTATCGCCGTTTGATCTGCAAGGCTCGGATGATTTGCCTTTGATTCTAACGCCGCACGAAGGCGAATTTCTGCGAATGCTCGGCACGATGGACAAAGAAGTGTTGAAAGACCGTGTTTCGGTCGTTCGCGAATTTGCGCAGAAACATCATATAATTTTAGTTTTGAAAGGCGAACGCGCTTTGATCGGCGCACCTGATGGTCGTGTCGTCATCAATCCGACCGGAAATTCGGGACTCGGAAAAGCGGGCAACGGCGACACGCTGACCGGAATTATCACTGGATTCGTCACGCAGGCCGTCCAATTTGAAGTTGATATTTTTGAAACTGTCGTCGCGGCGGTTTACATCGCTGGGCTCGCGGGCGACATTGCCGCCGAAAAGCGCGGCAAACGCACGATGCTGGCAAGTGATGTGCGCGAATGTTTGGGCGAATCGTTTCGCTCCATTTCTGCGTAACGGTCACAAATTACATATTACGAACAACGAACCAACAACAATGAATTCAAAAGACCTTTTACGAAAATGGATCAATGCGTTCATCGCGAAAGATTTGGAAGCGGTGATGGATTGTTATGCGGACGATGCCGTTAATTTTCAGGTCGCGGCGGGCGCGCCGGCGGTCGGGAACGCGCAGATCCGCAAGGATATGTCGGAATTTTTTCGCGGCTTTCCCGATTCGTATTCGATCGTTGAAAACATCATTGCCGACGAAGATTGGGCGGCGTGGGAATGGAATGGCGGCGGCACTTTCAAAGGCGAATTTTACGCGCAAAAGCCGACCGGCAGATCATTCGAACTTCGCGGTTGCGGTTTTTTTCAGTTTCGTGACGGCAAGATCATCTATCAGCGCGGTTATTGGGACAAATTGACGTGGTTTTCACAGATCGGGTTAAAGATCGAATAAAGTTACGATTCGGAATAGATGATAGATTTTAGTTCAATCCCGTCCTAAACGTTTTTTGAAAATGCGGTCATTCTAGCAGATAAAAAAATAGAGAAAGTGGTTTTTCTCAATGATTTCCTGAACTAATTCGGGATATCGTTGAGTTGAAACAAAAACAACACCTTCTCTTATGGAA
>JANLTD010000540.1:0-5178 GCA_031362765.1 Acidobacteriota bacterium
ATTAAACTTTCGCCGAATTAATAAATATTTTCAATAAATCGGCGGAAATCCGTCAAATCCGTGTTCGTCCGCGTCCTATTTCTTTCTAATTTTCTAAACAAATCTCAGGTTCAATTAAGATTCGCCGCGTCACCAATCAAGAAAAATTGCTGAACCCAGATTCTCGTCGTCAGTCCCGAAAGCCATTCCGCCGTCCGCGCCGGGGACGAATTCAAACGCTTCGATCTTGCGATAATCAAAGACAAAAAGGCGCGTCAAGTTCAACGATTTATTGAAAATGATGCGTTGCGAATTACCGGTCTCAAAGATTCCGGCGAAATAAACGGCTGAGGCAAAAGGTCCGTCGTTGCCCGGATCGGATGCCGACGAGATAAAAACTGCGCCGGTCGGGTCAATTTTAACGTCGGAGATATGTCGCGTATTGCCGACCGGATACGGAACTTTGATAAATGCCGAATCAACCTGCGTAAAGGAAAGCGTTGGCAGATCAAACCTGCTCCAGAAAAGCTGCGCCGGTTTTGCGTCCAATCCGCGGTCAGCCCAGGCAATCACAAGAACATTATTTATTTTTTGAATAGCAAAACCCTCGAAATCGCTGCCCGCCGGAATTTGCGGCACGTCAAACGACTTGATGACCTTGACGGAATTATCGTTGCGGTTGAGTTCGACATAAAAAACTCTGCCGGCGGAAGTCAAAGCCATAAACTGATCTTTCATATCGGGCACGGCTGAAATCGCTTCAACATCGGTCGGAACGTCCGTGCCGGGCCAGTTCAGCGGCGCATATTTCGGCGCGTTGCGACCTTCGACCGAGACGATCGCCGCGTGATTTTGCTCCTTCTTTTTGTTGTCGTTGACAATGATAAAAGAAGTTTTCGGCCCGTTGTGTTCGATCAGTGCCATGCCGCTGATATTGTTCTGCCGTGCGCCGCTCACCGGCCGCCATTGATTTGTCTGGGCGTTCGCCGTTTGGGCAACGAAAAATAGACATCTTTCCTAAATAAAATGGATTTAGTCGAATCTTTTGAATCTTCTGATTTTCAGCCTGTTTTAACAGGCTTTCCGCGTTTCGCTGTAATTAGCCGCGCCCGTTGACGGCGCGTTCGGCATTGAAAATGAATGCGACGAGCGCGTTTTGGACGTTTTGCTTGTTCTGCGGCTTAAGCCAAGAAAACGTCCAAAAGGACGTTAAAACGCCCTTAACTGAAACTATTTTGTTTCTGACCACGCGCTGAAGCGACGTGGCTAAAACGCGCGACGCGCGCGAAAGCCTGTTAAAACAGGCTAAATATTCAAAATACAACAGTTATTTTGGAAAGATGTCTAATCTTTTCGAATTTGTCCAATCTATTTTTGCCTCGCAAACATTTCTTGTGATATTCTGAAAAAAGATCAGGAGTTTTACAAATTTTAAGTTTAATAATGAGAAAAACAATTACGCAGAGAGTCAAAACTTAAAAAAAACGAGTTTGTGTTTGACTGTCTGCCGAATCAACAGGAGGAAACGGAGATGGTCAACCGAAAGAACAACTTGAGCGCCCGCGAAATTGATAAATTAAACGAAAACGAACCTTTAGAGGCTTTAGATCACATTTCCGAACCACATTCCACCCGTAAATCAAAAGAAAATTTACCAAGCGATGATTTGATCGTTTCGCTGTCGGACGCTTATGAAAACAAACGTGCGCGGCAGGTTTTTGAATGGGAACGGGTTCGTCGTCAAAACATCCAGCGGGCACAGTGATTAATTTGATCTCAGATTTCAGATTTCAGATTTCAGATTTTCGGGCAAAGTTTCGCCTGAGTATGTTTCTTTGCGCATTTTGCGTCTTGGCGGGAAACTCTTTCGCCCAAAACCTCGAAAATCTGGCCGAGCAAATTCGCGTCGGCACAACCGAAATCAAACGCGATACGCTTTTTGAGATCAGAAATTTGCGATCCGCCGATGCTTCGAGAATTGCTGTTCCCGCGCTTCGCGATGCGGATCAGATCGTCCGTGCAACCGCCGCCTTTTCCGTCATTTATCTACCGAAAGACGAAGCCTTGATCGCGCTTTCGCCGAATCTGCTCGACACCGCAGAGATCGTCCGCCGCGAAACGGCTTACGCTTTAGGGAAAATTCAAAATTCTTCGGCGATCAATCCGCTCATTATTGCTTTTCAAAAAGATAAGTCTACGGATGTCAAAAATGCCTGTATCGTCGCTTTGGGCGAAATCGGCGACGCTTCCGCAGTTGAATTTTTAACGAACATTCTCAAACAAAAACCAAAATCGAACGATGATTTTTTGCGCCGAAGCGCCTTGCGGGCAATTGGCCAGATCGCGCAAATCATTCAAATAAAAGAATCTTACACCGTCACGCCCGAAAGTTTTCTGCCCGAAAAATACAAGCTTTTGACCCTCGCAAAATATCACGATCTCGCCGCTAAATTCCCTTCATTTCAATTCGCTGTTCCCGTTTTGACGCAAGTCTTGCAAAGTCCAAAGGAATCCGACGACGCAAAACGCGAAGCGGCATTCGCGCTCGGCGTGATCGGCGACGTTTCCGTTATCGCGATTTTACAGTCGAATTTGGCTTCCAAAGATTACTATTTGGCGGAGATCTGCAAAGAATCAATCAAAAAACTTTCGAGTGTCGAAAAACAATAGGCATTATCTGATAAATCGTAATTGCTTAGGTCTTTGGTCTTTGGCTTTTGGTTTTTGGAAAGAAATTGCCGATTGATATTGAATTTCTCACCACGTCAGTTTATTTTGGTGAGTCTTGATTGAAAGCGGGCGGATTTCCATAGAAAGAACCAAAGACCAAAAGCCAAAGACCTAAACAGATACGATAAATCAATTTGATGAATGACATTTTTTCTGCATTTAGCTATCAACTAAGTGAAATCTTCGTGTCCATTCGCGGATAATTTCTTTGTTTCAAATAAAGTCAATTAAAAAAATTTTGTCTTATCAGCGCAAATTTGTTTTAATAAAGATATGCAAGCGACAGTTTCGTCAAAATCAACGAACGACTTATTGAAGTTTTACAAAGAAGTTCGCAACCGCACGGAAGAACTTTGTGCGCCGCTCGAAACGGAAGACTACATTCCGCAACCGGTTGTTGATGTTTCGCCGCCAAAATGGAACATCGCGCACACGACTTGGTTTTTCGAGGAAATGATCCTCAAGAAATTCGCGGCAAATTACGAGGTTTTCGATCCGAATTTCGGCTTTCTTTTTAACAGTTACTACAACACGATCGGCGAGCGCACACGGCGCGATAACCGCGGCGATCTGTCGCGCCCGACCGTCGCGAAGGTTTTTGAATATCGAAAATACGTTGATGAAAAAATGTCCGAACTTCTCTCACAAGATCTGTCGGTTGAATTAAAGGATCTGGTATTTTTAGGTTTGAATCACGAACAGCAGCATCAGGAACTTTTTTTGACCGATCTGAAATTTAGCCTGAGCCGCAATCCGCTTTTTCCGGTCTATCGTGAGAATTACGCGATCGAAGAGATCTGCGAAATGCCCGGCAAAAAGTTCGTCGAATTTGCCGGGGGAATTTATGAGATCGGATACTCGGGCGACGGATTTTGTTTTGACAACGAACTCAGCCGACACAAGGTTTTTTTGAACGATTTCTCGATTCGCGGGTCGCTTGCGACAAACGCCGAATATCTTGAATTTATCGAAGCCGGCGGTTATGAAAATTTTAATCTGTGGCACGCCGAAGGTTGGGATTGGATCAATCAAAACGCAATCACCGCGCCGCTTTACTGGCAGAATAAAGATACCGAATGGTTTAGTTTCACACTTTCGGGTTTACGCCCCGTTAATTTGGACGCACCGGTTTGCCACGTTTCGTTTTATGAAGCGGCGGCGTTTGCCGAATGGAAAGGATCGCGTCTGCCGACCGAATTTGAATGGGAAACCGCATCCGACAAAATCGATTTCGGACTCCGTTGGGAATGGACGAATTCCGCCTATTTGCCGTATCCAAAATTTACAAAAGCGGCGGGCGCAGTCGGCGAATATAACGGTAAATTTATGATAAATCAAATGGTTTTGCGCGGCGGATCGGTCGCCACGCCCGCCAAACACAGCCGTAAAACTTACCGAAACTTTTTTCATCCGCAGCTTCGCTGGCAATTTAACGGAATTCGCTTAGCGAAATGATTTTTTTGCCTGCGAAATACACGAAAGAAACGAAATAAAGCCAAATTCTATTTTATTTTTTCGTATTTTTCGTGTATTTCGCAGGCAAAAAAAATAAATTTTATGCAAAGTTCAAGTGCAACAAAACAACGTACTTTCGCCGAAGACGTTCTCAAAGGGATGTCCTCAAGGCCAAAATCTCTTTCGTCAAAATATTTTTACGACGATGAAGGGTCGCGGCTTTTTCAGGAAATCATGAAATTGCCCGAATATTATCTGACCCGGGCGGAATTCGAGATCTTTCAAACTCAATCCACTGAGATTTTTGAGGCTTTTGACGCCGACACTGCGGCGTTTGATCTGATCGAACTCGGCGCGGGCGACGGTTCGAAAACTTCTCTTCTGGTTGAGCATTTTCTTGAAAACAATACTGATTTCAAATTTGTGCCGATTGATATTTCATCGGAAGCCTTGAATTTTTTGACCGAAAAATTCGCCGAAAAATTTCCGGACCTGAAAATACAACCCGAACAAGGCGATTATTTTCGCACGCTGGAAACATTCAAGGAAAAGTCCGACAAGAAAAAGATCATTCTTTTTCTCGGTTCAAACATCGGTAATTTCAGCCAATCTCAGGCTTTGGATTTTTTCAGACATCTGCGCGAAGTGATGAATCCGCCAGATTTGATCTTTATCGGTTTTGATTTGCATAAAAATCCGAAGACCATTCTTCGCGCCTACGACGACGCTAACGGCATCACCGCCAAATTCAACCTCAACTTGCTCAAACGCATCAACCGCGAGCTCGGCGCAAATTTCAACATCGAAGAATTTTCGCACTATGCCGCCTATCACCCGACCGAACACGCCGCGCGATCGTTTTTGATCAGCCAGAAACAACAAACTGTGCATATCGAAACTCTTAATAAAAGTTTCGAGTTTGAAAAATGGGAACCGATCTTTATGGAGGTTTCGCAGAAATACAATCTCCAAATGATTGCAGAACTTGCGACACAAAGCGGATTCGAGATCGTC
>JANLTD010000554.1:0-3919 GCA_031362765.1 Acidobacteriota bacterium
AAGCAGGCTTTATTGGAGCTAAGTCGCTGGCTAGATTAGGAAAGCCTGATAAAGCGGCAGAAGTTTTATACCCTATAATTAAAATTGATCGGTTCTACTCAATAAAAACTGTTTCTGACGCTGACCTTACAATACAACCTGAAGTTCAATCAATGCTTCAACAGTTGCGTGATAATGCTATTTATCAAACCTCTGAAAAATTAGCTAAAATTAAACAAGAAATTTTTCCAGGAAGCCAAGTAAAACCATTTATTCCTGAGATAGAATATCTTATATCGAAAAAAACTTACCTCAATGCGCTAAAGGCATTGGTTCAAATGACCGTAAAGAAACAATGGAAACGTCCCAAGGCTATTTCTCAAAAAGTTGATTGGATTCTTTCTGACGACCTTATTTCAATCGAGGAATTTGTCACTATTGAAAAGTTAGATAGAGAAGAAGAAATCAAATTAAACCAACAAATCAAAAATGCCCAAAAAGCTGAATTAGAAGCAAATAGAGTTAAATTAGAAAGAGAAAGAATTTCTGAACAACAAAGAATTGAAAATAAACGTCGGAATGCAATCGCTGATGCGAATCGAATAATGGTTAATTATTTCAAGGACCTTCCAGGTTATATTTGCATTATATGTCTACTTTCATTTATTGGCTGGTTAGTAGTTGGAAGCGGAGGTTGTATTGTTGGATCTTTAAAGTTTAGAGCTGGGGCTGGTGTTATTGACACCGCTGCTTACGCAGAGGAAGGGGTTACAGTGGCACTATTTATTAGTGGAATAGGCATTTTAGGTTTAATAGTTCATTTTATTATAACTCTTATAGAATCCAATGAGGCAAGAAATAAATAATCCTAAAGATAAAATCTTTTCGAGAAATCAAAACGTCATCATGCAAAAACACAAACCGTCATTTATCGAAGCAATCGCCGAAAAACTCGGTCTTATCGAAAATCTGCATTCAACATTTGACGCCGAAGAAATTCCGCGTATCAATGAACCGGGCGAACTCCAGAATTATCCGCCGCCGGAGATGTGGGACGATTGGACGGAATATGAGCCGACGAGCGGACACGAGCATGAGAAAAAGAATTATATGATCGTGCCGACGATCTGTTTTAACTGCGAATCTGGCTGCGGTCTGCTGAGTTATATCGAAAAAGACAGTTTGAAAGTCCGCAAATTTGAGGGCAATCCTTATCATCCGGGAAGTCGGGGAAGAAATTGCGCGAAAGGTCCGGCGACGATCAATCAAATCAATGACGTTGACCGCATTTTGTATCCGATGCGGCGCAAAGGTAAACGCGGCGCGGGCGAATGGGAGAGAGTTTCGTGGGATGAGGTTTTGGATGACATTGCAGGGAAGATTCGCGAGGCTTTGCTCGAAGAGCGTCGAAATGAAGTTGTTTATCACGTCGGGCGACCCGGACACGAAGGTTTTATGGATCGCGTTTTGCAGTCGTGGGGCGTTGACGGGCATAATTCGCATACGAATATTTGTTCGTCGGGAGCGCGTTTCGGTTATGCGATGTGGCAAAATTACGACCGGCCTTCGCCCGACCACGCCAATGCGCGGTTTATTTTGCTGATTTCGGCGCATCTCGAATCGGGGCATTATTTCAATCCGCACGCCCAACGCATTATCGAAGGAATGATGGCGGGAGCGAAATTGGCGGTCATGGATCCGCGCCTTTCAAACACGGCTTCGATGGCTGATTACTGGATGCCGACGCAGCCCGGAAGCGAAGCCGCCGTGCTTTTGGCGATAGCGAATATTTTATTGCAGGAAGATCTATACAACGCCGAATATTTGAAAAATTGGGTAAATTGGCGCGACAGTTTGGCGGAGTTTAGGAAGTCAGAACCATCTGCGGTAGCGGATGGGTTAGCTTCGTCAACGAAATCTTCAAAAGCTAACGAAAACCCGCCCACTACCGCAGGCGGTTCTGACTTTGAGGATTTCATCACCGAACTCAAAAAGCTTTATGCCGAATACACGCCCGAATTTGCGGAAAAAGAATCGGGCGCGTCCGCCGCAATGATCCGGGAAATCGCGCGAAAGATCGGCGAGGCCGGAACGCGTTTTGCGTCGCACAACTGGCGGAGCGCGGGAAGCGGAAACTTAGGCGGCTGGGCGGTCGCGCGGTGTCTGCATTTTCTAAATGTTTTGACGGGCAGCGTCGGCACGGTCGGCGGAACTTCGCCGTCGGCTTGGAACAAATTCAAACCAAAAGGTTTTTCGACTCCGCCCGCGCAAAAGTTCTGGAACGAACTGCATTTTCCGCTTGAATATCCGCTCGCGCATTACGAAATGAGTTTTCTTTTGCCGCATTTTTTGAAAGAAGGACGCGGAAAATTGGCGGTTTATTTCACGCGGGTTTTTAATCCGGTCTGGACTTATCCCGACGGTTTTACGTGGATCGAGGCATTGTCTGACGAATCGAAGATCGGCATGCACATCGCGCTCACGCCGACGTGGAACGAAACCGCGTATTTTGCCGATTATGTTTTGCCAATGGGCCACGCATCCGAACGCCACGACCTTGTTTCCTACGAAACTCATTCGGGTTTGTGGATTGGTTTTCGTCAACCGATTCTCAGAGAAGCCTTGCGAAAACAGGGCAAAACGGTCGAATTTACATACGAAGCGAATCCCGGCGAAGTCTGGGAAGAGGACGAATTTTGGTTTGAACTCTCGTGGCGGATTGACCCTGACGGAAGTCTTGGAATCCGCAAACATTTCGAATCGCCGTATCGCGCGGGCGAGAAAATCACGATTGAGGAATACTATCAATTCATCTTTGAAAACACGAAAGGATTGCCTGAAAAAGCGGCGGAAGAAAATCTGTCGCCGCTCGAATATATGCGGAAATACGGCGCGTTCGAGGTCGAAGCAATGTCCTACAACAAACATTTGCATTCGCTTTCAGAAGATGAATTAAAAGACGCGGAAATTGATTCCGAAACAAACGAAGTTCGCAAAAACGGTAAAAATATCGGTGTGATGATTGACGGAATTGCGCGGACCGGCTTCCCGACACCTTCCCGAAAACAGGAATTTTATTCAACCACGATGAAGGATTGGAAATGGGCGGAATACGCTTTTCCGACCTACATCAAAAGCCACGTTCATCCCGAAACTTTCGACAAATCAAAGAACGAGATCACGCTCGTCCCGACATTTCGCCTGCCGACGCTGATTCACACGCGCTCCGGCAATTCAAAATGGCTCAACGAAATTTCGCATCGTAATCCGCTGTGGATTTCGGTCGAAGATGCCGCCCGATGGGGCATTTTAACCGGCGATCTCGTTCGCATCAACACCGACATCGGCTATTTCATCAACAAAGCGTGGGTCACGGAGGGAATGAAACCCGGCGTCGTCGCCTGTTCGCACCATCTCGGACGCTGGCGCCGGAGTCAGGACGCAACCGCTAACCGCTGGTCAATGAATCAGGTGACGATTGACGAAATTGACAAAGGAAAATGGAAAATGCGGGTGGTTGACGGCATCCGCCCGTCAAAATCCGATGATCCCGACACTTCAAGAATCTTTTGGTCGGACGGCGGCGTTCACCAAAATATCACGTTTCCCGTTCATCCCGACCCGATTTCGGGAATGCACTGCTGGCATCAGAAAGTCTCCATCGAAAAAGCCCATACGGAAGACAAATACGGCGACGTTTTCGTTGACACGGAAAAATCCTTTGCGATTTACAAAGAATGGCTGGCAATGACACGCCCCGCTCCGGGACCGAATAATCTGCGACGACCTTTATGGCTTAATCGTCCGTTAAGACCGAATGAAGAAATGTTTTATTTGGATAAAGAACTATAATAAAAAGACTGTATTTTTATGAATAACTTAAATGATTTACAAAATATCGAAAAACTTATTATTGACCAAACGACTGATTCTATTAATT
>JANLTD010000559.1:0-5746 GCA_031362765.1 Acidobacteriota bacterium
GGCAGAATTTTTCTTTTCCGATCCGGCGCGGCTGATTCGCTTTGATATGAGCGAATTCTCGAACGCGCTTTCGGTGCAGCGATTGATCGGCGGAACCGGCGAAGCGGAAGGACAATTGACCGCTAAGGTGCGCGAACAGCCTTTTTCCGTCGTCCTGCTTGATGAATTTGAAAAGGCGCATAATTCATTTTTTGATCTGCTGCTTCAAATACTCGGCGAAGGCCGTCTGACCGATTCGGCGGGACGCGTCGCAGATTTTACAAACTCGATCATTGTGATGACCTCAAATCTCGGCGCGAGCGAATTTCAGCGCGGACGATCCGGCTTTTTGCGAAATGGACGCGAGCGACAAACGGCGGTCAAACATTTCGATTCCGCCGTCAAGGCCTTCTTACGACCCGAAATTTACAATCGCCTTGACCGTATCGTTCCGTTTGCGCCTTTGGGCGAAAAAACCGTTCATAAAATTACCGGACTGGAAATTGAAAAACTCAAAAAACGCGACGGTTTGCGCTTTCGTCCGGTCAAACCGGAAATCGAAAATGACGTTCTAAACTATTTAACCGAAACCGGTTACGACATTCGTTACGGTGCCCGGCCGCTCCGGCGAACGATCGAACGCGAACTGCTTGCGCCGATTGCAGCCGAACTGAATCGGCGTTCGGCGGAAGAAAAACTGACGATCAATGCAAGTCTCAAAAACGGCACGATCGCGCTCGAATTCACCTCCGAAAACGAACCGAAAAAACGCTTTTCAATCAGTAATGTGCTGGCCGCTCAAGCCGAAAAGATCGCCGCATTGCGCCGTCGGATGCAAAAGTTTTCGGCAAGCTACAAACTGACCGAGCTGCGCGACGAGATCTATCAGATCGTCCGGCTCGAAACGATCGAGATGCGCGGTAAATGGCTCTCGGAAGAAGACCGTGAACGCATTAAACGCAAGCCGAAAATTCAAAACTTTCTCGATAAAGTTAAAGATTTCGGCGAAACCATCAACCGGTCGGAAGACGAAATTCTGATCGAAATTTACGGCAAAACATCGGCGGAGAATCAAACGCATTCCGCCGGAATCGAGGCGAAAGAACATCTTTTCACGCTGTATCTGTTTGAATTATTGAGTTTGCAATACCCGAAGCCGAATGAGATAAAACTGACATTTTTCAGCGAAAACTCGTCTGCGATGCTGCGGTTTGTGCGGCTTTATCTGGCGCATTTAAAAGAAATTAACGGCAAGGTCAAAAGAATTTTGTTTTTTACTTCCCAAAAACAAGCCGATCAGGATGCCGAGCCAAAACCGCTTTTCGACCGCGAAATCTGGCGGCAGGAAGTGCTTGTTTCCGCCAAAATGTTTGAAGGCTTGCCCGATGGCGTGGTCGGAATTTTGCTTGAAATCGAAGGCGAACTCGCGCTGCCGCGTTTCGGCGCGGAAAACGGCATTCACCGCTTTGTGGCGGGAACGAAAAATGACCGAATTTTAGTCGGTTCGACCGAATCTGATTTTGAAAAATTCGAGATCGCCGACGAACTGGCAAAACGCGACTCCATTAAATTTCAAACCGAACGCAGAATTTACGACACGTCGCAAAATATTGTCAAAGACGTGAATTTGAGCAAAACTTATTCGCTCGAAAATGCCGACTTGAAAGAAATTGTTTCAAAATTAATCAGGGAAAATTTACAAAAAACAGCCGATAATTTAATAGAGTGAAAAAGTAGAAAAGTGAAAAAGTGAAAAAGTGAAAAAGCTTTTCATCATTCCAATCAGAAAACTTTTTCACCTTTACACTTTTTCACTTTTTCACCCAAAAGAAAAGCTCAATGCAAGTTTCAATTCCCGTTCTCGTGACGGAACAAAAACAACCTGACAGCAGTGCGCCGTTGGTTTCCGTGCGTCCGCTTTTTTCGCTGCAGCCGGTCGAGCAAGGCGCGGGGCTGCAACGCGCTTTGAACAAACTCGGTCAATCGCTGCGCGAAAAGTTTGACGAACACGCCGCTAAAGCGTCGCATTTTGATTTGGCGTGGCAGACGTTTTCGCCGTTTCTTTCGACCAAACTTCTGCAATTTAGCCTTGTTTTGAGCAATCAATCTTTCGACTGCAAATATCTTTTCGTTATTTTCGACGCTTTCGGCAAACGAATCGCCTACACGCCGAACGTGCCGAATTTCTGGTTCGAGATCGAACGCGGCGAAGATCTGCAGCGCCGGGCCGAAGACACGCTGACCGAGCATTTCAAAACCGCCGAACGCCGCCACGGCAAGGGAACACAAGATCCGGCGGCGCTTTCTTTTACTTCAAAAGCTTTTGTAACGACTTTGGATTTGAATTTTCACGCGCCGCAAAAATACGAAAAGGAAGAAACGAATCTTTTTGCGAGTCTCGGCGGTGAACAAAAACTGAGCGGCGAACAGGAATTGCGGCGCGTCGGGCGTTGTTTGGACGATCTCTTTCCCGATGATCTGGAACGCGCCGTCGGACGCGAAAAAGAAACGAAAGAATTAACCAAATTGCTCGGATCAAAAGATAAACGCGCCGTCGTCATTATCGGCAAAAGTCAGGTCGGCAAAACAAATCTGATTCACGAATATGTTTTTGGCCTTGCCGGAAAAAGACCGAAACATCGTTCGGCGGCGAGCCTTGTCTGGCTTGTTTCGCCGCAACGTCTGATTTCGGGAATGTCGTTTGTCGGTCAATGGGAAAATCGTCTGACCGCGATCCTGAAAGAATCGCAGAAACAAGAACATCTGCTTTATTTTGATGATCTGCTCGGTTTGTTTTTCGCCGGTGTCAGCGCGAATTCGGATCTGAATGCCGCACAGGTCTTAAAACCTTACATCGAACGGCGCGACGTGCGCATTATCGTCGAGATCTCGCCCGAAACGTGGCGCGTTCTGCAAGAAAAAGACCGCAGCTTTGCGGAACTTTTTCACGTTTTCCGGCTCGCTGAAACAAACGCCGACGAAACGCTCAAAATTCTGCTTTCGGTCAGACGCGAACTGGAATTTAAGTTCAATACGCAGTTTGCTTTAGATATCTTGCCGACCGCGCTCGATCTACAGCGCCGGTATAATCGCGAAGCGCATTTTCCGGGCAAAGCGGCGAGCTTTCTGAAACAGATCGGCAATAAATTTCAAAACACAATAATTAAACGCGAAAATGTTTTGCAGGAATTTGAAGCGAAAAGCGGTTTGACGGTCGCTTTTCTCGACGACCAAACAACGCTCGAAAGAAACGAGATCACGAAAAAGATCTCGGAAGGCATGATCGGACAAACAGCGGCGGTCGAAGCGGCGGCAGACGTAATTTCCATCGCCAAAGCACGTCTTAATGATACCGATCGTCCGATTGCTTCGTTTCTGTTTCTCGGAGCAACCGGCGTCGGCAAAACCGAAGCGGCAAAGCAGATCGCAAATTATCTTTACGGCAGCGAAGAAAAACTCCTGCGGTTTGATATGAACGAATTTGTCTCGCCGTATGACGTGGCGCGGCTCATCGGCACGTTCGACCAACCCGAAGGTTTGCTGACCTCGGCAATTCGCCGCGCGCCATTCTCGGTCGTCCTGCTTGACGAGATCGAAAAGGCGCACCCGGACGTTTTCAATTTATTGCTGCAGGTTTTGGGCGACGGAAGATTGACCGACGCGCACGGGCGCACTGCCGATTTTTCCAACGCGATCATTATTTTGACCTCAAACCTCGGCGCGCGCGAAGCAAATGTCAAATTGGGCTTTCGCGAAACAAACGAATCGAACGCAAGCGTTTATGTCCACGCGGCGGAAAAATTCTTTCGCCCCGAATTTTTCAACCGGCTCGACCGGATCATTCCGTTTGAAAATTTAAGCCGCGAAGATGTCGGGCGCATTGCGCGGATCCAACTTCAGAATGTTTTTGCCCGCGATGGTTTTGCGCGCAGAAACTGCCGTCTCGAACTCGAACCTTCCGCTCTCGAACGAATTGTGGACGAAGGTTATCATCCCGAATTGGGAGCACGCGCACTTAAACGCGCGATCGAAAAAAATCTGACGCGTCCCGTCGGCGTGCGTCTTGCCGCGCTGAAAACGACCGCGCCGACGATCATCAAAATTTCCCGCCAAAATGACAGATTCGTCACTGAGGTCGAAGAAATAAGACCGCTTGCCGCCGCTAAAAGTGTTTGGCTTACGCACGATT
The DNA here is from genome assembly GCA_031362765.1 of Acidobacteriota bacterium. GTDB lineage: Bacteria > Acidobacteriota > Blastocatellia > Pyrinomonadales > Pyrinomonadaceae > JAFDVJ01. Next base: position 4,169 of record JANLTD010000559.1, read on the forward strand.
TTTCAAATATTCAGACGGAACTCGACCATATTGAAGATGTCTTAAATCGAATCGAAGACGACACCGACCATCTCAAACCGCAAGGCGAGATCATTCCGAACGACCCAAACCAAACGCGTTATTTTTTGATTTTGGAATATATCAAACGCATCGAACGAATGATCGAACGCGCCGACAGTTGGAAACAAACCAAAAACCAAAGACCAAAAACCAAAGACCAAAGACAACTCGTTTCGCTGAAAAAGGCAGAGATTGATTTTGCAGAATTTTTAGCGAGTTCGAATCTGTCTTTTCGTTTGAAAGAACTTGCACAGGAAAACCGGAGCTACGGTGAAACAGCGGCCGATTACGTACAGGACATCTGGCGCGAAACCGCGCTTTTACAGATCGTTTCGTGCAATCTGTCAAAACCGTTCGATGCAAAATGCGTGATGGCTTTTCGCTGTGCCGACGTTTATTTCGGCAAAACCGTGATTCCTGAAATTATAACGAATTACCGCAGATTGTTTGCTCAGGAACTCGGGCTTAAAGTCGCCGATTACGATTCAAATAAAATTGAAACCGATTATTTTGAATCATTCTTAACGCTTGAAGGCGTTTTTGCGTTCGATCTGACAAAGGCTGAAAGCGGCAATCACGTTTTCGTTTCAAAGCGCGGAGATTTTACGCCGATCGAAATTGATGTTTTCCGGTTAAGCGAAGATCAAACGCTCAATGATTTTCCAAAAATTTACGCCGAACATCTTAAAAATGCGCGAAAGAACGATTTCAACGTCGTCCGAATTTACAACGAACGACTGCTCGCGCTCGATTTTCGCGGCGGTTTGATGACGCGCGAAAATCTGACTTTCCGCGAACTGCGAACTTTTGTTCTGAGCGGTTTGAAAATGCCGAAAGAGTTGGCATAAAAAGGAAAAAAAGATACAATCTTTCTGCGATGAACGAAGAAGAATTAATTAAACGAATCACGATGAATCCGAATGTTTGCTTCGGGAAACCGACTATCCGAAATATGCGTTATCCGGTTGAAATGATTTTAGATTTACTGAGCGCAGGAATGAAAACCGAAGAAATTTTGGAAGATTATCCCGATTTGGAAGCAGCCGACATTCAAGCCTGTTTGCTTTTTGCTTCCAAATTGATGCGTGTAAATTCGATCAGTCAGATAATTGCGGCTTAATAATGAAGTTTTTGGTTGATGCACAACTTCCGTATCGGTTGACTGATTGGTTAATATCGCAGGGCTTTGATGCGATTCACACAACCGAATTACCTGACAAAAATTTAACCCAAGATTTTGAAATTGCCCGTATTGCAGATGATCAAGACAGAATCGTAATAACCAAAGACAGCGACTTCTTTAAATTGAATTTACTCAAAAACTCTCCGCAAAAACTTCTGTTTCTGACCACGGGTAACATTGTAAATAAAGAGCTTATTGAGCTATTTACTAATAATTTTGAGGTGGCTCAAAAACTTTTCAACTCTCATCGAGTAATTGAGATGAATAATTTTTTAGTTGTGGCTCATCGAAACTAAATCTTTCAGATGGCAAATTTTCGCATTCCGGTATTAATT
>JANLTD010000567.1:0-15681 GCA_031362765.1 Acidobacteriota bacterium
TCGGATTTTAGGGCGGCAACAGGAATCGGCAGCTTATCCGGGTTTGACTGAGCAAATATCTCCAGCGAAGACACGACGATCAAAGCCGACATCAAAACGCCTGAGATTTGAAACCTGGTAAATATAGTTCTTTTAGAAAAAGTCATTGCTGTTCCAACAAAGTCAAAAAAAAGAGATCGAATACGACAAAGCTGTCCGGCTGAAGGGACAGCTTTGTTGTAAGTTGAAGCATCAAAAAGTCAAACGAAAACCAAACTGAAGCTTGCGCATTGCTCCTGCACTGGTGATACGCCCAAAGTTGCCGGGCGACGCGATGCTGGCGGGAGCCGAGGCATTAGGCAGATCGTAGTTCGCGTGGTTGAAAATATTCGTTCCCTCTGCGCGGAAACGGAGTTTGAAGCGTTCACCAAAACGAAAATCTCGTGAGAGTGCCAGATCTACGGCCTGAAAGCCCGGCCCTGTCAGGAAGTTGCGTGGTGAATTACCTTCGGTCGCGACGCCCGTGACGGCGAGGTTTCGAGAGAAAGCCGCAATGTTGAACCACATGTCCGGTGTTCGGTTGGCGAGGTTTGGATCGCCGATCACCTGCGCCCGGTCGTTGGTTTGACCATCAAGATTGGCGTCAACGTTGCCGTTCGTGACAGTGAACGGTCGTCCACTACGCATTTTGATGATCGGTGCCATGCTCCATCCATTGAGAATGCCGCGAATTATACGGTTGCCGCCTGTGTAGAAGTCAGGTCGGAAGTTCATACTCATGCTGAAGACGTGCCTCTGGTCAGTATCAGCGCGTCCTTCTTCCTGTTCAAGTTTGGTAAAGTTTTGAGCAAGCCCCTGGGTCGTGTTGTTATGCAGTTGGACGCTGCTGCGGGTTTTGCTAAACGTGTAAAAGCCATTGGCGGTTAAGAACTTGCCGAGCCGCATGTTGCCGGTGATTTGCAGTCCGTCGTACGTGGCAGTTTGATTGGAATCGAGCAGCCGCACCGCGCCGAACCTCGTGTTTGGCCGACGAGCATTGACGTTCCCGGTCGTGGCAGTCGGTGTCAAGACCGGATAGTTAACATCGCGATCGAATGGTAATTGATCACTTCGCGTGCCAACATACGCGACCCCAACGGTCAGGTCTTTGGTCAATTGACGCTGGACCGAAATATTGCTCTGAAATGTCCGCGGCCACTCGAATTCCGGAGAAACTGCGAACAGACCGCCGCCGCTCACAAACGTTCCGTTGTAAGGAAAAGGATTTCCGCCGGGGAAGGCGTTATATGGATTGCTAAGCGATGCTCCCAGAGGCAGTTGTGTCACCGGGTCCTGCAGACGATTTATATTGTTGCCGGCGAAGTTCAAACGGGTGGAAAACGGCTGGAAATTGGTCATCGTATTCCACTCGTTGCCCGAGATGCTGCCGTAGAATAACCCGGCCGCAGCCCGGATCGAAGTCTTACCGTCTCCGGTCGGATCCCACGCAAAACCGAACCGCGGTGAAATATGTTTATAATTACCCGGTATGCCTCCGCGTTCGACACCGCTGTCGCCGTAGAATAGGGCACCGACAGGTGCGGTCGGCCTAACCAGCGACTGCCGTCCGGGGACATAGTTGACGACCCGATTCTCGGGGTCGGTAGGCGGCGTCTGCACGTCCCAGCGAAGTCCAATATTCAGGGTCAAACGCGGGTGAACACGGAAATCATCCTGAACAAAGAGCGCCCCGTACCACGTATTTGTATAGCCTTTGACCGGTGCATCCTGCGTCAGGCCGCTCGGGATTCCGAGCAGAAAATCTGCAAAGCCGTTTCCGGTGGCGGTGTTATTGAAGGTAAAAACACCGTAGTTGTTGAGCAGCGTCTCCTGGATGTCTTTGTTGAGCGAAAGCTCGCCGCCGATCTTGAGCGAATGTCGTCCCTTGCTCCAACTGAAAACATCGCGAATCGCATAGAAATTAGTACCGGCGGTCGGGCCGCCAATGGCGTTTGATGCCGTGAAATAGCCGCTAACCGTGATCTGGGGCAGCGACGGGGTTCCCTGCGGGAAAAATGTTGAACCAAGATCTCGCAACCCGGTCGCGGGCACATTCAGGCGCCCGCCAAAAGTTCGGCCGAAGGTCAGCCAGACCTGGTTGATCTTGTCCGGACTAATGACCCAAACATCGCTTAGGTTGACATTGTGCTGCCGCCACTTAAAATCCTGGGTTGCCCAAGCGATGTTACCGCTTCCCGGAAACACCGTCGTGATGCCGGCAGTTGTATAATATGAGAATGTCACGCGGTGAGCCGCAGTAAGTTGATGGTCAACCTTTCCGAGATATTCGTCCGTGTTAAATGGGTTTGGAACGTTGCCCTGCCATCCGATCAATCCTCGAGTGCCGACATTAACGTTCGGAAGCGGGATATAATTATCGACGATCCTCCTTGCAACGGGGTCTATCCGGTTAGGGCAGATCACGCCGGAGACGCCGAGGCACGAAAAAACCGTCATTGTGGTGAGGGGTCTCGTTGCTCCCGTCCCTGTCGAAGGATCTCTCGGGATGGCGCCGCTCGATGCCCTGAAATCGCCGGAGCGTTCTGCGGCCGTAGGAACTATCGCGCCGGACAGGAAGGTGCTGGTGACCTGACGAAGACCTGAATAAGAGGCAAAGAAAAACGTCTTGTCTTTTATTATGGGACCGCCGATAGTGCCGCCAAATTGATTTCGATGATACGGAGCTTTGGCCAGTATCGATCCCCACTCATTTGCATTGAATACGGTATTGCGAACGAACTCATAAACCGACCCGTTAAACCTGTTCGTGCCGGACTTTGTAAGGACGTTGACAACGCCGCTGGCGAATCGGCCAAACTCTGCATTGTAGCTATTGGTCTGAATCCTGAATTCCTGAACCGCATCCGGATTTGGCGGTGAATTCCCGGTGTTGCGAAGGTTGGTCATGAATATGCCGCCGTCAAGGTAGTAGTTCACGGAGCCGGTGCCGCCGTCGGTCCCACCGTTGATCAGCGTCCGCTGCTCTGGAAAACCTAAGCTGAGATTGCTTGTTGTTACTGATGCGGTCCTTTCACCGCTACTATTCGATTGGACGCCCGGAGTTAGATCAAGCAAGGTGAAAATACTTCGCTCGACCAGCGGAAGATTTTCTATTTCCTGCGATTGAACGGTCCGCCCAAGTTCCGCAGTGGTCGTATTGACTTCGGGCGGAGCCGTCGTGATCGTGACCTCTTCAGTGACCGCACCAACCTCGAGGGTAAAATCCACGCGGGCAGTGTCGTTAATCCGGAGGACGATGCCGCCTTGGTTCGCCTTCTTAAAGCCGGAAGTCGCCGTAACCTCCACCACATAATTGCCAACCGGTAGAAATTCGAGCCGGTAGTAGCCATCCTCGCCGGAGACCACCGTGCGCGTGAGGCCGGTGTCGACGTTACGCGCGGTAACGCTGGCGGCCGGTATCTGTGCGCCTCCCGGATCAGATATAGTGCCAACTATTGTGGCGGTTGTAATCTGCGCGGCGCCGACGACCGGCATCGCAAGCAGAATCGCAAGTACGGCAAGCCATTTCACGCAGGCAATTGCTCCAAGATCAAATAAATGTTGCTTTTTCATTTCAGTTTTCCTCCAATGTTATTACCGTTTTGTATCCGGTCGAAAATTTTTAGCTATTTTCAGAAATAATAATTCCGCTCATAAAATTGTTCATCGTTCGCTTCACGCGACTTTCGGCGCCGCAAATGCCGGTGCTGTGACGAGTGCGACAGCGCCGCGAAGGCGTGGATGCTCCACCGCCGGAACAATCCGGATCGGAGTATTTCCAAGCTCTTTCGTCAGGGTGCGCTCCCTGATCGCTTCGCGAACCTGCAGTTCGATCAGATCCCACGCCTCCGTGATTTCGCCGCTCACGTAAACGAATGACGGATCGATCGCGTTGATCACGGACGCCAACCCGAGCCCGAGGTAACGTGCAGTTGATTGCAGTGCCGTCAGGGCTTTGCTGTCACCGCCCTTTGCCCGTGTTATCAGATCCTCGATCGTAAATTCGATAGTTTCGATTGATCCTGGTTGTTTTCTGGAAATGCTTCGTCCAAAGTAACGCGACAAAGTTGCAAGATTTGAGATGTAAGCTTCCCAACATCCGTGAGCACCGCAGGCACACTGCGGCCCGTCAATACTGAGCGGGACGTGGCCGAACTCGCCGGCGGTGTTGTGCTTTCCGCGCATCAATTCGCCATTTATCACGACACCAACGCCGACTCCGTCCGAAACGCTGACAAAAACCAAATCGTTATGCGCCTGCATATCCGTGCGGGTTGCCCAGATTTGCGAAAGCGCGCACGCCTTTCCCGAATTTTCGATGTGAATCGGAATATCTTCAAACTCTTTCTGCAAAGGCGCGAGCAGGTCAACATTTCGCCAACCCAAATTCGGCGCGTGCAGAACCATTCCCGTTTTGCCATCCGTCATCCCCGGAACGACCAAACCGATGCCGTCACATCCGGAAATCTCCTGGTTATCGGCAAGAAGCTGCCTGATAAGTTTGCTCAGGACGTTGATAAATTTTTCGGGCTCCAGATCGGTCGGAAAACTGACGATGTTTTCAAGCTGGTTGCCGATCATATCCGTCATCATCAGATATGTCCGTGTCGCGCGAATATCAACGGCAATCGCACACCGGCGGTGCGAATTCAAATATAAAAAAGTTGGCCGCCGGCCGCGTTTTCCGTCGTTGCCCATCGCGCCTTCGCGAACCAAACCTTCTTCCAGCAAATCATTTATTAGAAATGTAATATTCGCCCGATTCGTGTCCATCAAACGTGACAGATCCGCCCGCGAAACCGGTTGATGAGCGCGAATCAGCGTCAAGGTGATCTGACGGTTAATTTCGCGCGAGGTTCCGCGTGTGGCGGTTGTAAAACTTTTCGGATTTATCTTTCGCATATTGTTAAAGAATTAAACAAAATAGGTAAAAGCGGATATTTTAAGCTTTTAGATTTTTGAATAATCCCGCGTTGAAATTACAAGATCAGTCTGTAATACCAATAAACCTGAATTTATCGGCGATAATATGGAAATCGTGTTTTTAAATGAATCAACAAATCGAATGAATTTGTTAAAGTTTTTAACATAATGCAAAAAATTTATTATCTTGTCAAGAAATAAATTCATTCGGGCGATTATTTTTTTTAATGATCTGGTTAAATGCACGACTGAGCGCCAGAGACGCCGCCCGGGCATTAGTTGTTAATTATAAATGCTAGCGGTAAGCTGGTTACGAAAATATTTTCTTTGATAGGTTTATTTTCAAAAAATCATCAAAGGCGGGGCAATTTTATCCCGCAAAAATCACTTACCGTATTTCCCGCGAATCTTTACCGCGCGTTCAAGCCCGTCAGCATTCTCTAAAATCTTCAATCGCAGATCTTTATCCAAATTCGGATTGTCCGCCAAAAATTTATTGATAATCGCGAGTGCTTCTTCGCTGCGTTGTCCGCCGATGAAAGCGCCAAGCCAGCCGTTGACAAAAAATATCTTGCGATTTTTTTTCAGATTCGGCAGTTCGGCGAGCGCGGTTTCGAGATACGGCAAGGTTAGACCAGAATGACGCACAGAATTGAACGGCGCAAAGGCGGCTTCGATCCAACTTTCGGAAATGTCTTTATTTTTGACAAAATCTTTGAAATATTTCGCTTTATTTTCCGCCGTTCCCATGCCGGCGCGGGCGGCGTAAGCGTAGCGTTTGGCTTCGTCCGACGTTTCGGTTTTCTCTAAATTTGTCAGTAAATTCGGCGCGTCCTTATCGCCCAAAATAAGCAGGCGCGTGACGATGTCGAATTTGTCTTTGGTCTTGAGATTAAAAACGGCAACTTTTGATTTGCCCGCTAAAATATCTTTTAGAATCTGCGCCGCGCGTGCGCTCAACGCGAGATTGAGAAAGGCGCGGTAAAACGTGATGCGTTGTCCGGGCGTTGCGGCGTTGGCGATGCGGTCAATGAGCATTGCTTCGATGCGTGTGGAAAGGTCAGAACCGCCTGCGGTAGCGGGCGGGTTTATCTTCCGTTTAGATGACTTTGTCGCGGCAATTGACCCACCCGCTGCCGCAGGTGCTACTGACAATCCGCCCGCGCCGCCGGACTCAAAATAATAGTTCATCGCCGTCGAGACTCTGTTCAAAAGCGTCTGGATCGTGCTTTCGTCCGATTCGACCGCGAGATTTTTGATGACGAGATTGACATAATCTTTCGGGTCGAGTTCGCCCTCTCTAACCGAATCCCACAAACTTCCCCACATCATCGTCCGCAGAAAATCGTCGTTCTCCGCGCTGATATTTTGCAAAACATAATCGCGGCTTTTCTCGTCAAGCAGAAAAATGCCGTAGCCGTAATCTTGGTAGTTTGTAAAGATGAATTTTGGAGGTTGTAAATCTCGCTTTGCCTCGTTTGATTCTTGTCCGCGAAAATTTACTCCCCAAAGTTCCTCAATAACTTTATCGTCCTTTCCAAAATTCACAGTTTCAACTCTTCTTTTTCCATTTCCATAAATATAAAAGAATTGTAGTTTTTCTGCCCAACTTGCATTTTCTTTGAGAGCATTGGTTTGTGAAAAGATGAGTTTAATATCAATTGGATCACTTGTTAAATTTATCCTTGGCTTTGGATTTATAACTTCCATCGTGAAAATTGGCATTCCCCGTTTTGTAACCCAACTATTTGCCCAAACCTTTAAATTTAGATTGCTTGCCGTTTCAAATTCCCTGACCAAATCCGTCCATTCGGCGTTTTTGAATTCGTGTTTCTTCAAAAAGGCACGCACCGCAATTTGAAATTTATCTTCGCCCAAATAAAACTCGGCTTGTTTCAAAAACGACGGGGCTTTGCGATAGACGATGTTGCCGTAGGCGCTCTTTGCAGCACTCAAATTGGCGATTTCCTGATAGATCGGCGTTGTGCCTTTGGTTGAATCGGTCAAGTAAGCGGCTTGTTTGTTGCGCTCGTAAAAGATCTTCCACGCGTTGTATTCGGGCATCACTTTGGATAAGGTTTTATACGCCATAAACTCGGCAAAGCCTTCCTTGAGCCAGAGATCGTCAAACCAGCGCATCGTCACCGTGTCGCCGAACCACTGATGCGCGGCTTCGTGAAAAATGACGTTGGCGCGTGAGACATAATCGTTTTTGGTCGGCTCGGTCGGGAAAATGACGCTCGCTTCTCTTAAAAAGGTCGCGCCGGCATGTTCCATTCCGCCGAACGGAAATTCGGGAATCAACACCAGATCGTATTTCGGAAACGGGAATTTGTAATCGAAATAGCTTTCGAGATATTTAACGCCTTCGCGGTTGAGGCGAAAGAGCTCGCCAGAATGAGCTTTGAATTTTTCGGCTTGCGATTTGCGGACGTAAATAGACATAGGCAGAAGCCCGCGCGGGAGCAAGGGCGCATTCTTTTCATCGGCATTCGAGCTTTCCGAATCATTGGCACCCTTGCTCACGCGCGGGTTTCCGCCTTCATCAAAGACGGCAAAATCGCCCGCCGCAAACGCAAAAACGTAGGTGCTGATCGGTTTAGTTTCTTCAAAAATAAACGAATTTCCCTCTGATTTCTCAATGTTGCCGATTGTCCGACCGAAATTGAATTTTGTTGCAACAGAGCCGGTATTGGAAACTACTTTCCAATCTTTCGGCGCAATTACATATAATTGAAACCGCGCTTTCAAATCCGGCTGGTCAAAGACGGGAAACGCCGTGCTTGCGTCCGACGGAACAAAGAGCGAATAGACGTATTCCGCGCCGTCTTCCTTGTCAACATAGCGCGTGATCGCGCTTCCGCTCGTTTTGATCGGCGAAGCAAATTGAATTTTAATAACATTTTCGCCCGCTTTTAATAACCCGTTCGGAATCAAAATATGTTCGTTGTTGATCTGCGATAAAATGTCGAGCGCGTCATTAACGCCGACGACATTTGCAAAGGGTTTGTCCTTATCATTCGTGAACTGCGTTGTCCGCCAATCGAGAACGAGCGGGCTTTTCGCACCTTCTTCGGTCAGATTAACGCGAATCTCGATCTCGCCTTTCATTAACGGTGCACCCTTTTCGAGCGTAATGTTCAATTTATAACGAACATCCGAATAATTGGCGGCGCGCCATTTTGCTAACGCAAGCGAAACGCCCGGTTCGACCGGCGGAGCTTGCGCAAAAAAAGTTTCCGTCATCATAAGCATCAAAAAAAACAGGAATGTGATTGACTTCATATTGGTTTAATCTTACCGAATTTACAACGATTCAATTTGAGATGAGCGCATTTATCAATTTTCAATTATTTTGTGAGTTTTATTTTCAAACACGAAGAACCAACGAAATAATTGAATATTTGATAATGGATATTTGATAATTTTCCTCCTTTGCGTCAAACCCATTTTGACTTGGTGTTTATCTATCTTACCGCAAACCGCGCCGTTTGTTTATGTTTTCAGATTGCCCGCGATTGCAACGCTCTTTTGTTTTTCGGGTTTAGTTGCGAAAAGACAAAAAAAAGGCAGAAACCTTTCAAAACGGTCGCTGCCTAAATTTTTGTCTTACTGCATTGGAGAATTTTACAAATTGAAGTTAAAACTCAAAAATCCCGTCGCTTTGACCGGCTGACCGTCGCGCATAAATGGCTTGAACTTCCATTTTTTGACCGCGTCTTTGGCGGCGCCCTGCAACAGGCTCGGTCCGGTTAAATTCTGCACGGTCGCCACTTTACCGTCTTCATCAACCAGCACTTCGAGGCGCACAATTCCCGATTGACGCAGAGTTCGCGCCGTCGGCGGATAAACCGGATTGGATTTCGTGACCGCGTATTCAAGCAAAGAACCGACGCTGATCGGCGAGTCTGATGTCAGATTTTCGGTTTTCGCCGTCGTATCGTCAGTCCGGTTGTTGACATCTTTGTTCTCGTCCGGTTTATTGACGAGCCGTTCACGTTTTGGTTTTGTCTGGTCGTCCGGATTGGTTTTCGGCGTTTCGTCTGTTTTCTTGACGTCGTCCTTTTTCAACTGTTCCGTCGTCATAACGGGTTTGTCCGTCTTTTCATTCTTCGCCGTCAGATCAGGGTTCGGTTTTGAATCTTTAACCGGCTTAAAAACTGCCACGGTTTCTTCTGTTTTGGTCGGAACGGGTAAAGTATTGGTCGGGTTGTTTGTCGCGACCGTGTTGTTTGAAACGGTCGGCATTTCGGTCGTCGGTTCATTGACGGCGTTAAGAATCGTACTTCGCGAATTAGCCAGCATCTCGCGCGAATCGGCAATTTCATCCTTCCAACGCTTGGCATCGAAATCATCCCGCGCCAAAAGGCTTCGCGCGCCGGTCGTGCCTTCTAAAAGAGCAAACGCATCGGAAGTTTGCTTTGGGTCTTTGCTCAAGGTCTTTGATTGCTCGATCACTTTTTCGAGCGTTTCGCGCAATTTTTCGAGATCGGTCGCGGCTTCAGGCGGCAGATTGCGGTCTGATACCGATAAACCCAACGCCTTGTAGCGGTCCGATTGATTGCGGGCGCCTTTGATGACCTGTCCGGCAGACGCATAAAAATTCGCTGCCGCATTCGGCTTGTTTGCTTTGAAGTCGCTGAAAAGTGTGGTGAGAAAATCCTGAGCGCGTTTGTAATCACCCTGTTCGAGAAAACAATTGACAAGCAAAACATTCAGAACTCCGTGAACGGTCTGTTCACTCGTTTCGCGGCGAATGTTTTCGAGTTCGTAGATCGCAGCGTTATAATTCCTAACCGCGATAAAGGCTTTTGCCTTTGAAATTCTTCCGCGCATCACTTCGCCCGATGTCGGCGTAGTTTGCGCATTGAGAATAATAAAACTAAATACTACTAAAATTAATGAAGCGAATAACCTTCTGACGTTTAGCGGCATTTTCAGTCCTCCTTATATTTATGACTTAAATTTTCCGTAAAGGTCAAGCGAACAACATACCTATGAAGGCTCACTTGAGCGACCCAATTAAATTTCAAAACCTGTTCCAAAAAATCAAATTTCAAGTTGATCACAACTTGTTTTAATTGCCCTTAAGACTATTGATGATTTTTTGACGGTAGAGGTTTGCGTCTTCCTTTATAACATTTTCGTCCAGCGTGAGCAAGCGTTTATCGCGCATTACGATTTTTCCGTTGATAATAACCGTTTGCACGTCTTCGGCTTTGGTCGCATAAACAAGCGTTGAATAGACATTATAAGAAGGCGTTTGATTAAGACTTTCAAAACCGGCAATGACAATATCGGCGCGTTTTCCGGTTTCGAGCGAACCGATCAGATTTTCCAAATGAAGCGCGCGCGCGCCGCCGATCGTGCCCAACATAAAGGCTTCTTCGGCGGAAACAACCTTCGGATCTTTTGAGAAAACTTTGTGCAGCTTGGCGGCCGTGTCCATCTCTTCCCAAAGACTCAGATCGTTGTTCGACGCCGCACCGTCGGTCCCCAAACCAAGACGCAGATTCATTTTCAGCATCATCGGCACGGGCGCAACTCCCGCCGCGAGCTTCATATTCGATTGCGGATTATGAGCGATGCCGACGCCGCGCATTTTTAAAATTTCGAGTTCCGATTCGTTTGCCTGAATGACGTGCGCGGCAATCACTTTGTCACTTAAAAAGCCGATCTTTTCGACATATTCGATGGGCCGCAACCCTTTGTGATTTTGCTGTATAAAAGCGGTTTCGGTTTCGGCTTCGGCGAGATGAATGACGAGCGGCGCGTTCAATTTATCGGACAAAGCTCGGGTTTGTAAAAGATGTTCCTTTGAAACGGTGTAAGGCGCGTGCGGCGCAATTGCCGGCACGATCAGCGAATTCCCCTGCCATTTTTTGACGAATTTTTCAGTATAGACAAGCGCGTCGTCAAAGGTCTTGTTGTCCGGCGCGGGAAAATCGATCAGTGTTTCGCCAAGCACGCCGCGCACGCCGGCTTTAGAAGTTTCGTCGGCGATGACGTCTTCAAAATAATACATATCGCAAAAGGTCGTCGTCCCGCCGCGAATAAATTCTGCCAACCCAAGCCGCGTTCCGGCACGGACAAACGCTTCATTGACGTTTTTCGCTTCTGCCGGAAAAATGTATTTCGTGAGCCATTCCTGCAAATCCAGATCGTCGGCAATGCCCCGGTAAAGACTCATCGGAACGTGTGTATGTGTGTTGACCAAACCGGGAATGACGACCTTGCCGTTGGCATTGATGGTCTGTTTGGCGCGGTACGATTTTGCAATATCGGAGCTTTTCCCGACGGCGACAATTTCACCGTTTTTAACGGCAATCGCGCCGTTTTCGATCACATCGCGGGCAGCATTCATCGTCACGACCGTGCCGCCGACGATCAGCAAATCGACAATTTGATTTGGTTTAGACAAAGTCTTATTGGTTTGGGCAAAAAGCGTTTGCGGGAAGATCAAAAGAAATGAAATAAAAACAATTAGATAAATTTTCAACTTTTCCATAGTTGAATTTACTACAAATTTGTCTGAGAAAGCAAACTATTCACAAAATATACAAAATAGTTTAGAATCATTACGAGGTAAAAACTATGTCAAACACTCTGGAAATTTCGACTTCGATACCACCTTTAATCGGCAATTTCAATGGTCAAAACCTCAAACTGCGCCAAATTACTGTCGAGGAATACGACGCGATGATTGAAAACGGCGTTTTTGATGAAAATGACCAAGTTGAACTTTTAAACGGAGCGATTATCGAAAAAATGCCAAAAGGAACAAATCACGCCAATTTCAATGACATTATTGCAACTCTATTGATTCAACAATTAGGCGGTAAAGTCTGTGTCAGAAACCAAAATCCAGTTTGGTTGGATGAATTTTCAGAGCCCGAACCCGATATAGTTTTAGTTGAACCTCCGTTTCAGAAATATTTCAAGGCGCATCCAACGCCTAAAGAAATTTATCTCATTTTAGAAGTCTCCGATTCGACTTTAGGTTATGACCGAAACACCAAAGGCGAGGCATACTCACGCGCCGGAGTTTGCCAATACATAGTGCTGAATGTGCAGGAAAAACTTCTGGAAGATTACCGCGAACCAAGCGCGGATGGTTTCCAATCAAAACAAACGTACTGCGCCGGACAAAAGTTTAATTTAGTCGCTTTTCCCGATATTTCATTGTCGGTAGATGATCTTTTGCTGATTGAAAAAAGTTGATTTACTCTTCTGAAAAATAGTCCGAATCAATTTTTTTAATTTCGTAAGTCGTTGCGACGGAAACGCCGACATTGTAATCAATCATAAGTTCGGCGAGTTCTTCGCCGCTTATCAAAATAATGTTACTGCTGATGGTTTTGACATAATCTTTGGCGTCTTTGGTGAAATCCGAAGTCGTGATAAAAACGCCTTTTCGTGCTTGATTGCCAAGCAATGCGCCCGCAAACTTCTGAATTTCGGGCCGGCTGACATTTCCTTCCCAACGCTTTGCCTGCAAATAAATCACGTCCAAACCCAAACGGTCTTCCTTGATAATCCCGTCAATTCCGCCGTCGCCGCTTTTGCCGACCGCTTTTCCCGCATCTTGTAAAGTTCCGCCGTAACCCATTGCGACAAGTAATTCGACAACTAATCTTTCAAAAAATGATGGCTAACAAGATTTTACTGGGGCTAAAATATCACTCGCTAAACTGTGACGAATTGGATGGTATGCTGTTTCTAACGACTCTTCCGGGGTGCTGTGTGTTTCTTCTAAATTTTCAATTACAGTTCTTATTATTTTTTCATTCTTCCGATTTTGAAACTCGTTGAATTCAGAAAACTGTCTTAGAGTTTTGTTATCTATTCGACTTAGATTTTGGGATAAAATACTCAAACCTCTTTTTGAAATTTGAAAAAAGCCTCTTTTTGTTGAATTCAAGAGTTCTGCTTTTGACAAATATGTTCTTGCCCAACCGACCCGATTAATAAAAATAGTTTGTTTTCCGCTTGGCAATAATTCTTGCAATTCATTTTCAGTCACAGAAAATTTTTCTGCTAAAAAGGTTGTTGCTTCATGCAAAGAATGCTCTTTATTATCTTCTGCAAAACGCAAAAGCGGAAGCATGATGGTTTGATAATCAGGAATAGCCATAAATTTTCATCTCACTTCAAAAACTTCGTATCAAAAGCGCGCGGCAACAATTCGCTCATCTGGACGATCTCGCTGTCGCCTTTGAGATTGGCAAAAATCACCGGAATATCGTTGCAAAATTCCCAGATTATTTGGCGGCAAACTCCGCACGGCGGCGTCAGTTCTTCGGTGTCGGCGACGACGGCGATTTCCGTGAATTCTGTTTCCCCCTCCGAAACGGCTTTCCAGATCGCGACGCGTTCGGCGCAAACCGTCAGACCGTAGCTTGCTGATTCAACATTACAGCCCGTGTAAACTTTCCCGTCTTTCGTCCGGATTGCCGCGCCGACCTTGAAATTCGAGTAAGGCGCAAAGGCTCGTTCGCGCACTTCGCGTGCGGCTTCAACTAATTCTTTTTCAAAATTTTCCATTGTATTAAAGTGAAAAAGTTCAAAAGTTTAAAAGTGAAAAAGCGATTGTTCATTCTCGACAACTAACTTTTTCACCTTTTCACTTTTTCACTTTTAAACCAATATTTCCTTCTCAACATTGTCGTTGATTTCTTCGCGGATCTTACTGCAAATAAATTCGATGCCGATGTCGGTGTTCGCGCCTTCGGGAATGATGATGTCGGCGTGGCGTTTCGACGGTTCGACAAATTCTTGATGCATCGGCCGAACGGTCGCAAAATACTGCGCAATAACCGAATCAACGGTACGACCGCGCTCGACAATATCGCGCTGAAGGCGCCGTATAAAACGAATATCGTCGGGCGTGTCAACAAACACACGGACGTCCAGCAAATCCAAAACAAGCGGTTCGGCAAAAATCAAAATCCCTTCGACGACGATCACGGGTTTCGGTTCGAGATGATCGAAATTTTCACTTCGGACGTGATTTTTGTAATCGTAAATCGGCATCTCGATTGATTGTCCCTGCCTTAAACGCTTGAGATGATTGACGAGCATTCCATTGTCAAACGCGTCAAGGTGATCGAAATTCGCCTGATGACGTTCATCAAGCGGCATATCCGCCAGGATTCGATAATACGAATCCTGTTCGACCAGAATCACATTTTCGCGCCCGACGGATTCGATTACGCGCCGCGCGATCGTCGTTTTCCCCGAACCTGTTCCGCCGCAAATTCCTATTATCATAGACTTTGGTTTTTAGTTTTTGGTTTTTGGTTGATTGCCGTTTCCAATCGCACTCAAATAAGCATTTAAAGATGGCGAAAGATTTTCAATCAAAGGCTTTAATCTTTCAATCTGTTCTTTTGTCAATAAATTTCGTTTGTATGCACGGCGAAGCCAATGTTGATTTTCCTGCAAAGAACCGCGAGCAATTCGCACAAAATGTTTATTGGCCAGAGACGTTCCGCGTCCTTCGCCTTCGGCAATACTTGCTCCGACAGAATCGGCACAACGTACAATTTGTTTGCCGACCGTATCTTTCGCAAAATTATTCCAACCAATAACAATATCCCAAATTTCATCAGCGAGAGTTTCGGACATTTGATAAACTCTCAAATTTTCAAATTTTGTTTTAATTAGTTTCTTCTAAATGTAAAGTATTTTCCAAAAACTAAAGACTAAAAACTAAAAACCAATTTTAAGAATAATCCTGATCAAAAGTTCGTTAAAAATTCCCGCCACCCGGGCGCCTGTTTCCATCACTTCGGCGTGACTGATCGGTTCGTCGCTCATCCCGGCGGCGAGATTGGTGATACACGAAATTCCCAAAACCTTCATCCCCTGATGCCGCGCCGCGAGGGCTTCGGGAACCGTTGACATCCCGACGGCGCCCGCGCCCAAAAGCCTGTACATCCGAATTTCTGAAGGCGTTTCGTAGGTCGGTCCCGAAAGCGCGCAATAAACGCCGCGCCACATAAACGAAGTCAGTTCTTTTTCTATTCCGCTTTCAAAACGTTCTTTGGCGATCGCTTTTGATTCGTCGTAGGCAATTTCCTGCAGAGTTTTGTCGTAAACTTCCGTCATATCAGGAAAGCGCGGCCCGAACCGTTCGTCGTTGGCGCCGCGCAGCGGATTAACACCCATCAGATTGATGTGGTCGCGCAAAAGCATCAAATTTCCCGGCTTAAACCCGGTCCGCACACTTCCCGCCGCGTTGGTCAAAATGACGGTTTTAATTCCCAACAGCCCGAAAACGCGCATCGGAAAAATGACCTGTTCCATCTCGTAACCCTCGTAGAAATGAAAACGTCCTTGCTGAACGGCGACCGAAACGCCGCCGACTTCGCCCAAGACCAGTTGTCCGGCGTGCCCTTCGACCGTCGAACGCGCAAAATGCGGAATTTCCCCGTAAGGAATCCGCACCGCATTTTCCAGCGTTTCCGCAAACGCACCGAGTCCGCTGCCCAAAACGAGCGCGATTTTTATCTCTTTATCGTATTTCGAGCGGATAGACTCCGCCGCTTCAAGTGCTTTTTCGTAACTCATATTCAAATGTATAACTTAATCAAAGGAATTATTTTTTACCACAAAAGATAGAGTTTAAGGAAATTAAAATCTATCTTATTTGCAAAGTGATACTTGATATAGTATCATCATATATCACTATCGAATTTGCAATTATGCAAACAAACTTGTTCAGTTAAGTAGTTTAAG
>JANLTD010000574.1:0-4658 GCA_031362765.1 Acidobacteriota bacterium
CGCGGTAACAACTGAAAAAAAGGATACAGGCGGCGGTAATTTGAAGATCAGCACATCAGGTGTAAATGTCAGTATTGATGATGGAGATAGCGCGGAGGCGAAAAAAAATAAAGAGAAGCAAGTCAGAAAATCCTTTATCGAGGGACTTTTTCAAATTCTTTGGGCACCGATCGCGGTTCTGATCGCATCTTTTACATCAATTATTACTGCCCTGATCTATTTTAAGACACGGCAGGCGGGCGGCGAATCAATGCAGGACTTGCTCGAACAATTTGAAGACGTCGAGCGCCCGAAATCAAAATGGCAGCAGCGCGTTCAAAATCGTTTACTCCAATCGGGAAGAGTAACGAGTAAAACGTAAAAAATAGATGAAAACTTTTTATGAGAAAAGCAGTTTTGTTATTTTTGCGCTGATCTTTCTGGCGTTGTCAGCATCTGCCCAGACATTCAAACGCGATTTGAATTTGGCGAAAGGCGCAAGCGTTGAGATCGTTAACAATTTCGGTCGGATCGACATTTTGGCGGAAAAAAGTGAAAAGGAAGATCAAACCGTAATTAAAGCTCTGCTGACGGCAAGTTCCGACCGATCGGTTGCCGAAAGCGAGATAAAAATTACCGATCTCAGCGGAAAATTGCTGATCGAAGTTTTGCCGATCAATAAAACAAAACGCGTTGATCTATCGCTCGTATTGCCTGCCAGAACAAGCTTGAAAATTCAGACAAAAGCCGGTGAAGTTCGTGTTTCTGGCGATTTTGCGTCGGTTGAAGTCCGCACCGAAACCGGCACGATCGCGGCCGACGTACCGCTTGAAAATCTGATTTACAATTTTGTCTGGATTGCGTCGCGCCCGCGTTTCCTAAGCGACGTTGAGCTTGCCAAAGTCAAAGAAAAAACGGCCGGAAAATTTGTGATCAGCGGGATCGTGACAAAAGAAACTCCGAAGTCGAAATTCAGCAACACAAAACCAACGGAAACCGTCGAAAATTCAGAGAACAGCGAAGAACCAAAAATCGAAACTGACGATCCAACAACCAAAAAACCAAAAACCAAAAACCAAAAAACAAAAACCAAAAACCAATCTTCTAACGCAATTTTACTGAATTTCACAACCGCTCGCGGCATTGTCCTGCTCAACGTCAATCCAAACGAAGTTCCGTCGGATCTGCGCGAAAGACCACTGACCAAAGCGGCAAAAGCGATCATCCGCAGCGGCGATTCGCTTCTGATGGAAGCCATTCGCCGCGCCAGCCCGAAATATTTCGGCGATTATGCCGCGACCTTGCCGCCGTTCAAAAAAGAACCGCTGCTCAATACGGCGAAGATCAATCAGACTGGAGTTAATTCAAACGTCAAAAAGGTTTTGGTGAGAGTCACGGACATCAACAACCGCGCCATTTCCGATCTGAAAAAAGAAGATTTTCAAGTATTTGAACGTAGCGCAGAACGCGAAATTTTATCGGTTGTCCCGACGACAGCGCCGTTTAATCTTGTGCTTCTTCTCGATGTTTCGGGAAGCGTCGAAAACTATGTTGATTTTATCCGCAAAGCCGCCCGCGCCTTTGTCGAAACCGCCGACCGCAACGACAAGATCGCGATCATAATTTTTAACGAAGATGTCAAACAGATCGCGACTTTCACGACCGATAAGGGAAAACTTTCCGAAAGTCTGGACACATTTGACGCCGGCGGCGGCACGGCTTATTACGATTCGCTTGCTTACACTTTGGCGGACACTCTGCGTCCCCTGCGCGGCGACCGCACCGCGATCGTTGTTTTGACGGACGGAGACGATAATCACTCTTTTTTATCGTTTGACGCGCTTCTGGGTTCGATTCAGGAAAGCGGCGCGCTGATTTATCCGCTTTACGTTCCCTCGACGCTGATCGCCGCGTCAAACGCCGATCTGAACGCGAATGTTGACCCGCTCCGTGCCAAATATATGGGTTTGACGACCAAAGCCGAGGGCGAAGGCGAACGCCTCGCGCAGATTTCGGGCGGCGTTTATTATCCGATCACGCAGCTCAATCAAATTCAAAAAGCCTACGACGACATCGTCCGCCAGCTTCGCACCGCTTATTCCGTCACATTCAAATCGGATATGGTCGAACAGACGGACAAAACAACCGCCTCGCCGCGTCTCAAAGTCAAGGTCAGGCGCGACAACGCGTTCGTCAAACTCGGCTCGGTCGTCGAGGTTCCGACGAGCGTGTCGGAAGTTAATAAAACTAAATAATCAGTTCAATCAATTCCGACGCGAAGAACGATTTGATCGAAAAGCGTCGTTTCGGAGAAATGCGGAAAAACAAATTCACAAAAATTCCGGATTCCACGGAAACAGCGAAATGAAGATTGGTCGCATCAAACGCACGGAATCAAACACGAGAAATATATGAAATTCAAAATCATTTTTTCAATTTTAACGATTTTATGTTTGGCTAATTGGATTTTTTCACAGGAAACAAAATCCAAATTACAATTCGATGTGTTGGACAAAAATGGAAACTTCTTCAATGATTTGAAAACCAATGATATTCAAATTGCCGGAATCAAGGATTTTTCGATTGATCTGGTCGCCGATAATTCTTTGGAAATTATGATATTGATTGACGCCAGCGCGTCGCAGGAAAAAATGCTGCCGTCAGAAAAAACGGCGGCGCAAACCTTTATCAATGATTTTCTAAAAACCGGAAAAGATAAAACGGCGGTCGTCAGTTTTAGCGGCGAAGTTTCGCTTCAACAAGATCTGACGAATGATTTACAGAAAGCCGCCGACCAAATCGGGAAAATAAGATTTATAGCGCCGAGCGGTTATGTCGGCGGCGGAGTTGTCGTCGGACAACCGTCCGCGAATAAAAATCAAAGTGCCGTCGGTTCAACTTCCATTTGGGATTCATTGATAAAGGTTTTAGAAGCATTCTCCAAAATGCAAAATAACGGCACACAACGCGCAGTTATCCTGATTTCCGATGGCGTCAATACTTTTGGACGAAATAATATTAGGGAAGCGATCGAATTTTCAATCAGAACAAAAATTCCTGTTTACGCGATCGGCATTGGCGATGATTTATATGAGGGTGTGGATAGAAATACATTAAAGAAAATCACGGAAGAAACTGGCGGAATTTCGATTTTTCCGAAGAAAAAACTCGGGGATCTGTCACAGCTTCTAAAAATAATTGAACAGTCTCTGCGTTCAAATTATGAACTGACATTTACGCCAAACGCTTCATCTTCAAAAGATAAAATGCAGGAAATGAAAATCGAGATCGTTAATCCTGAATTACGTCAAAGAAAATTACAAATTATTCAGTCAAAAGATGTTTTCGTTTCAAACTAAATGAAATGGACTTCAAATCGTTAGATGTGGATTGGCTCATTGAACAAAATTAAGCTCTCGATTAGATCGGCATCAAACAAAATGCTGTCGTCTAAATTAGAGTTCGGCTCTTTAAGGTTCAACGGAAAAGCCCGATTTGCGCGCCGCTTCTGATAGTTTTGTATCATCGCAGACAAAAAGCCGTCCGTTTGGTTTTTCATTGCACCAGACCAAAGCCGCCGCCAATTGACAGGAATCCAAAGCCCGCAAGCCGTAAGCATCGGGCAGCGTTTCCGCTATCTTGCGCATCTTTTCTGAAGGCACAATTTCTGCCCATTTCCGCCGCATTACGTCAAACCGGGCAAGCGCATATTGTAATCCTTTGGCATCAATAAATTTCTGCTGATGGAGCCGACTGACAGCGCTTCTGACCTCGATCGTTGTTCCCCACCACACAATAACGCGGCTTGTTTTGCGCCAGAGTGAGCGAAAATCCTGGCTTGAATCTTGTTGGACGCAAAGCGGAACAATTGCGCTCGTATCCCAAAAAGCCGCATTAGTCTTCATCACGCTCAGACCTTATCATCTCTCTGATGATTTCCGGGGAAACTTCAGGCGCCGGCAGATTGAGAAATTCATCGGATTTTGTTTCCAATGGCAGACGCATCAAACCCGCTCCCACCAACGCTTCTTCTTCCGCGTCCAAATCTTCACCAGCCGCCAGCGGCATCAGACGGGCAATCGGGCGATTACGGTCTTTGACAATGAGTTCTTCGCCATTGCGAACTTGCTCTAAGAATGCGCTCAGGTTACTTTTTAGTTCAGCGATATTGACAGTTTGCATTTTACGATTGCCCCTCTAATGACTATTATAGTCATATTGTCGTGAAAAGCAATGAATTTCATCTGAAAATAAATAGTAAGAAATAAGTGTAAATTTTCATTTGACGGTTTTTTCTTTTTCAAGTTTTTCACGCAAGGTTTGTCGCCGTGCATTGAGATACTCTTGCGTTACTTCGATTGATTGACCGCTTTCCAAGCCTTCAAGAAGCAACGTTTCCAATCGTTCTTGGGCTTTGCGTTTTTGGCGTTCACGGAGAAGTTCACGAAATAGCTCGCTTGCCGAGCCGTAATTGCCGACGGCGACTTCCGATTCAACAAATTCGCGCATTTGCTCAGGTAAAGAAATTGTCATTGTTGCCATTGTGTTTTCTCCTAACTCAATTAAATTATGATAAAAATAATAATTATTGTCAAAAAATAAGAAAGATTCTTATAATTACGTTGTTCTTTGTATTCTATGGCTTAATAACTCACATTACGCAGGTCGAAAAAGCTATC
>JANLTD010000587.1:0-10512 GCA_031362765.1 Acidobacteriota bacterium
CAATTCCGTGTTCATCCTCGTAGATTTTCTGTTTC
Source organism: Acidobacteriota bacterium (assembly GCA_031362765.1). GTDB lineage: Bacteria > Acidobacteriota > Blastocatellia > Pyrinomonadales > Pyrinomonadaceae > JAFDVJ01. Next base: position 36 of record JANLTD010000587.1, read on the forward strand.
ATTTTGCCGCCCGGCGCAATTCCCATTTCATAACCGCCGGATGAAATTGTCGATTTCAATGTGTCCGGCTCACTATCAATAAGCTTAGGTTCGCGAACGCGATTACAAGGAGCAGGGTTATGAAATGACTCTCCGCCAACTTTATTATCAACTTGTCGCCCGTGATGTTATACCGAACAATCCAAAAGAATATAACCGCCTGGGCAATACCGTCAGTGATGCGCGGCGAGCGGGTCTGCTTGATTGGGATTTGATAGTTGACCGAACCCGCAATCTAAAAAGTTTGGCTCATTGGGAAAGTCCGAACGAAATAGTAGATGCTGTCGCAAGTCAATACCGCACCGATAAGTGGGCAAGCCAAAGTTTCCGCCCGGAAGTCTGGATTGAAAAAGATGCACTTGTCGGTGTTGTTGAGCGTGTTTGCAATGATTTCGATGTGCCGTTCTTTTCGTGTCGCGGCTATACGTCGGATTCGGAGATGTGGGGCGCGGCGCAACGCCTGATTGCGTGGAAGGAGGACGGACAAACGCCGATCATCTTTCATTTTGGCGATCACGACCCGAGCGGAATGGATATGACCAGAGATATTTTTGACCGTCTTGAAATGTTTAGCGGTTTTCCTATCGAAGTAAAACGCCTCGCCCTGAATATGCCGCAGATTGAGCAATACGATCCGCCGCCCAATCCGGCAAAATTAACAGATTCCAGAGCGGTTGATTACGTTAAAAAGTTTGGAACAGAGTCTTGGGAACTCGATGCGCTTAGTCCACAGGTTTTGTCGGATCTCGTTTCGGTAAATATCGAGAGTATTATTGACCGAAAAGCGTGGAAAGAAGCGAAAGAAGAAGAAGAGTCGCAACGGAGTGTTCTACAAAAGATCAGCCTGAACTTTAGCGAAGTTGCGAACTATGTTGAGCAGTCGCTTTGAGATTTGACGGTTTTTGAAGATGCCGTTAGACATTAGATCCCAAATCATCATTGCCAAAAAGGACAAAACTACAGTATGGTTTCCACTATTTGCCTTTTCAGGTGTCAAAAAACTTCTCAAGAATTATGTTCGTTAGATCGTCGTTTTACGGGCATTTTATTTTTCATTTTGGTGATGTCTGTAAACTAATGTTTTTTGACAGGGTTGTAGCTATCAATTTAATTCGATAAGACCAAGAGTTATTTCGTCTAATACCCTGAAATAATTACGCAATAATAATTGCATTAAACCTTTCGCGTCCAAAAAACATAAAATTGTGCTCAGTCGCGTTATAATATCTAAGAGTTAACAAATTTATGCAATGGCATTAAAAGACATTATTGTGATCGGAGCTTCAGCCGGTGGGTTTGAAGCACTCAAAAAATTGGTCAAAGGGCTTGCCCAATAATTTGGCGGCGGCGGTTTTTATCGTCTGGCATTTGCCCGCTAATGCTCATGGCGTTTTACCGTCGGTACTGGAAAAAGAAGGTACGCTTCCGGCGGCGCACGGCGTGGACGGCGAAGAAATTATTCCGGGACGGATTTATGTCGCTCCGCCCGATCATCATCTGCTCGTCGAAGAAAACCAAGTTCGAATCACCAAAGGTCCGAAGGAAAACCGCTTTCGCCCTTCCGTTGATACTCTCTTTCGATCTGCCGCGTTTGCATATAATGCGCGGGTGATCGGAGTCGTCTTATCGGGGGCGCTGAATGACGGGACAGCCGGTCTATGGACGATCAAACATCGCGGCGGAACGGCGGTCGTCCAGGAACCCTCCGATGCCGAGTTTTCGTCAATGCCCGAATCGGCACTTCGCGAGGTGGACGTAGATCATTCCGTTCCGGTTTCCGATATGGCGGATTTGTTAATCGGATTGACGGGCGAGAAAACTTTGGAGGCGCGTGAAATCAGTATGGACGAAAACAAAAAAACCGAGATCGAGGTGCGAATCGCCTTAGAAGACAGCGGCTTTGAAGCCGGGGTGATGAGTCTCGGCAAAGTTTCCCCGTTTACCTGTCCCGATTGTCACGGCGTGCTGATTAAAATTAAAGACGGGAAGATCAACCGTTTCAGATGTCATACCGGACACGCATATACTGCCGACACTCTACTGGCGAACGTCACCGAACGGATCGAAGATTCGATGTGGAGCGCGATGCGGGAAATGGAAGAAAGCATTATGCTGCTGCGCGAAATGAGCAAGGATTTTGCCGAATCGAATCAAACTCAAATGGCGGAATTGTTTTTGCAAAAAGCCGTCGAAGCCGAAAACCGGGTTAAATCAATCCGCAAAGTTGTGCTCGAACACGAACAACTAAGTGAAAACGGTCTCCGGCAGCAAACGGAAACCAGCAGCCAAAAATCAATTTGAACATAACATTTGTTGAGCGCCCGTCTTCCTCTCATAGATTTCACCTTTTAAAGCACTGATCTTCGATTGGAAATGCTACAATCTTGTGAAAGATTTCAGTATTTAACTGTTACATTTGAGATCTGCAGATCTAAGTCCGCGGATTGTGATTTTTTAAAGGGGGATTAAGCAGTGCCAAGTAAAGCCTCTAAAGAGGTATCCGAATTAGATTCGGAGTTCCAAGATTTAGAATCGTCAGTCGAACCGAAAGATTTTTTAACGGTCGGAATCGGCGCGTCGGCAGGCGGAATTAAGCCGCTTAAAGAGTTTTTCAACGCGATGCCGGACAATAATGGAATGGCGTTCGTCGTCATCCTGCATCTTTCGCCCGAACACGAAAGCGAGCTTCCCGCCGTTTTGCAGACAAACACAAAAATGCCGGTGATTCAGGTTCGGGAAACCGTCAAGATCGAGCCGGATCACGTTTACGTTATTCCGCCGACCATGCATTTAGCGATGTTGGACGGCGATATACACCTGATCGAACCCGAAACGGTTCGCGGCAAGCGCGTTCCGATTGATATATTTTTCCGCACTCTTGCCGAAGCTAAAGGTAAAAACAGTATTTGCGTTATTTTATCAGGCACGGGCGCAGACGGAGCTTCGGGTCTCAAGCACGTCAAGGAAGCCGGCGGTTTGTGCGTCGTGCAGGACCCGGGAGAAGCCGAATACGACGGGATGCCGCGGAGCGCGATCGCAACGAATCTGGTGGATTTAATTTTGCCGGTCGGGGAAATGCCAGCCAAGATACTTGCCTTCAAACAGAGCTCGGAGAAAACAAAACTTCCCGAGAGCGAAGCGGAAGATATTCCGCCCGAACTCGGCGCGGACAGTTTGCACGAAGTCCTTGGCATCCTCAAAAGTCAGACGAAACACGATTTTTTCAATTATAAAAAACCGACTATCTTCCGGCGCATCGCCCGCCGTTTGCTGGTTCACGGACTCGAAGACATTCCCGCTTACGTTAAATTTCTGCGCGAAAATCCGGGCGAAGTGCAGCCTTTGCTGCGTGATCTGCTGATTTCCGTGACCAATTTTTTCCGCGATACAGATGCGTTTGCCGCACTTGAACACGGCGTCATTCCGCGCCTTTTTGACGGTAAAACCGGCAGCGACTCGGTGCGTGTCTGGTGCGTCGGCTGCGCGACGGGCGAAGAAGCGTATTCGATCGCGATGCTTTTGTGCGAATCCGCTTCAAAACTCGATGACCCGCCGGTAATCCAGGTTTTTGCCAGTGACATTGCCGAAAGCTCGATCGCCGAAGCCAGAGAAGGTCGCTACGACGAAACGATTACCGCCGACGTTTCGCCCGAAAGACTGCGTAAATTTTTTACTAAAGACGGAAATTCCTACCGCGTCAAAAAAGAATTACGCGAACTCGTTCTTTTTGCGCCGCACAATATTTTGCACGACTCGCCGTTTTCACGGCAGGATTTGGTGACGTGCCGCAATCTGCTGATTTATCTCAACCGTCCGGCGCAGGAAAAAATAATGGAAGTGTTTCATTTCGCTCTGCGGCAGAACGGCTATTTGTTTCTGGGCGCGTCGGAAATGGCGGAATCAGTTCCCAGACTATTCGCAGAAGTTGACAAAAAACATCGAATTTTCCAAGCCCGTCCCGCAGCATCCAAATATTCGGGTGTTCCCGTGCCGCCTTTAGCGGACCAATCGCAAATTAAAATTGCCGAATCAAGCGAAAAGCAGCGCGATGGTGTATTTTCCTTCAATGCGCTTCATTTCAAACTCGTCGAACAATTTTCGCCGCCGAGTATCTTGATCAACGAAAATTACGATATTCTGCATTTAAGCGAATCCGCCGGACGGTATCTGCGCGTGACGGGCGGCAACCCGACGCTCAATTTAGGCAAAATCACCCATCCGGCTTTAAGACCGGATTTGCTCGCCGCGCTTTTTGCCGCCAAGCAGGAAAAAGGTATTGCCGAATCGCGTCACCTGCGCGTTAATCTCGACGGCAAAGAGTGTTTCGTTAATTTGACCGTTCATCCGATTGCATCGCCCGAAGCCGCCAGCGGTTATTTTCTCGTCGTCTTTGACGAAATCAGCGACGAAAGGATTCCCGCCGAAATGCTGCAAAAGTTTATTTCCACCGATAAAGGGGCGGAAGCGGTCATTCATCGTCTTGAAGAAGATTTGCAATTTACGCGCGAGCGTCTGCGCTTGACTATCGAACAGCATGAGACTTCGATCGAAGAAGCCAAAGCGTCAAATGAGGAATTGCAGGCAAGTAATGAAGAACTGCGCTCGACAACCGAAGAACTGGAGACGAGCAAGGAAGAACTGCAATCGGTCAATGAAGAATTGACGACCGTTAATTCTGAATTGAAAGAAAAGGTCGAGGAAGTCGGCAACACCAATTCGGATTTGCAGAATTTGATGGCTTCGATCAATGTCAGCTCGATTTTTCTTGATTTCAAATTGCAAATCAAACGATTTACGTCGCCCGTTCAAAGCCTTTTCAACATTATTCCTTCAGATATCGGGCGACCGTTCGCGCATTTTACACACCGGTTCGATTACGAAAATCTGCCCGCTGATGCTAGTGAGGTTCTGCGAACACTGAAGCCGTTTGAACACGAAATAAAAAGCGATGACGAGCGTTGGCACTGCGTCCGCATTGTTCCCTATCGAACGGCGAATGAACAAATTGACGGCGTTTTGATGACCTTTGAGGACATCACCGACAGGACGTGGGCAAAACAGGCATTATATGATGCCGACCGGCGCAAAGACGAATTTCTGGCGACTCTCGCGCACGAACTGCGAAACCCGCTTGCGCCGATTCGCAGCGGGATAGAAATTCTTCGTCATTCTAACTCAGACAAAGAGAAAATTGAACAGACTCTAAGCATCGTCGAACGTCAAACCAATTACATTGTTCGTCTGGTTGACGATTTGCTCGACATCTCGCGCATCACGCAGGGCAAAATCAATCTCAAAAAGGAGCGCATCGAACTCAAAGCGGCAATCGAACTGGCACTGGAGACAAGCCGCGAGATGATTGAAAGTAGCGGGCATCAACTGACGATTTCTTTGCCGGAAGAATTCATTTATCTCGACGCGGATTTAACGCGCATCGCCCAGATTTTTCTGAACCTTCTGAATAATGCCGCTAAATATACTCCTCCTGGCGGAGAGATTTGGCTGACCGCCAAAAAAGAATCGAAAGAAGTTGTCGTCAGCATACGGGACACGGGCATTGGAATTGCGCCGGCGATGTTGTCAGGTATTTTCGAGATGTACAGCCAGATTGAAACCCCTTCTTTGCAAATCCGGAGCGGTCTCGGCATCGGCTTGAACGTCGTTGAAAAATTAGTCGGAATGCACGGCGGCACGATTCGGGCTTTCAGCGAGGGCGAAGGCAAAGGCAGCGAGTTTGTCCTGCGACTGCCGCTTGCCGAAGCAAAATCAACGGCGGAGGGAAATGGTCAGCCGGCGACCGACAATCCCCCTCAACCGGCAGATCTTGGAGGGACTGATAGCGGCACTGTTCGCCCGCCGGTAGAAAAGCGTGTTCTGATCGTTGACGACAATGCCGACGCGGTGAAAATGCTCGAATTTCTGCTCGCCGACGACGGCTTTGAAGTCCGTACTGCTTTAGACGGCGAAACGGGCATCGAAATCGCCAGGGCATTTAAGCCCGATATTTGTGTTTTAGACATCGGCATGCCGAAAATGGACGGTTACGAGCTTGCCCGAGTTTTGCGTAAAATGATGCCTGGAGCAATCCTAATTGCTCTGACGGGCTGGGGGCAACCCGAAGACCGCACAAGAACCAATGAAGCCGGGTTCAATCATCATCTGGTAAAGCCCGTTGATTTTGAAACGCTGAGAATGCTTATCGAATAATAATATGTTTGCCGGTTATGAGAAGTTTATCCGTTTCCACCGCAAAGCGAAATAAAAAATACTCCGAGCGGTAACTTCATTGTCAGAGTTTTTTAGGAGAAAACTGCATTCCTAAGATTAGTGTCAAAAAATATGGGTTTTCTGATACCTTGCCATTTTTTCGGTTTCGCGCAGTGTTTGGAAGGGTGTCAGGGTTTTTGACGAGGATGTAAAATAGATTGTGTAACTGTTCATTAAAATTTAACCTAAAATAGAGAGGATAAAAATGGTATCGTAATCCTCCCTAATTCTGAGTGCTCTCCTATGAACTACTTCCGCTTCATCGCAAGTATTTTATCAAACGGGCCGTTTCCGCTCCGCGCCCTCCAGCCGGATCAACTCCGTGACCTCGTCGCCATCGACATTAAACAGAATAGTTCCGCATAGTCATAATCTAAAATCGATTTTATGAGCGAAAGGCTTTTTATTTTTTCTATGGTCAAAAAGCCGCGACGCGAAAATGCGCGGCAGACGTAAATATTTTTTTCGCTTTTTCAGAAACTCTGCTATTATATTTAGCACCGAAACAGGAGGAATGTTTTATGGCAGTCGAAGTCAAAGTCGTGCAGGATCCGGGCAACAGCTTTTTGAGCGATCTTATTCAGTGGGACGGCAACATGCCGTTGTGGGCGGACAAATGGTTCAAGGGCGCGACGCCGATCAAAACCGTCGACGATTTCGTGCGGGTGTGCACCGACAAGAAAGCCGCCGAAGGGTTGATCGATTACATCCAAATAAACGGTCACGGCAACGAGAACGGCTTTCGTCTCGGCACTGAATGGATGGACGTCAACTCGATCGAAAAATTCCGCTCGAAAATTTCGCTCGTCGCGTCGATGCTCAGCAAGAACTGCGCGGTGGAGATTCAGGCGTGCGAAGCCGGCAAGGCGGTCGAGGTCGTGCGCAAGTTTTCACACTTTTTGGGCGGCGTGCCGGTGCTCGGCTATCTGGTCGAGACGAGCGGCGGAGGGACGCCGAACCACCTGCCGCCTGTGATCATCACGCCCGGCGGGCAATTTTCGCCGGCGGCGCCAGCGTCGGGCGGGTTCTCGCGACCGAGTCCCTTGCCGCCTAAATAGAGTCTAAAAAATACCAGAACTTCATCACGCCGCCGCGCTCTTCCTTTCTGACCTTTTTTTCTTCGACGAGCAGCTCCAGCACGCGCAATGTTTTGTCGGGCGTAAAATCGTCTGCGAGGTTTAGATAAAATACTCTTATTCGTTGGCGTTTAATCAAGAAAAATGAATTTGAAAAACGGACGATAATCTGCTCGAAGCGTTCCAGCGCGTCAGGTCGGAAGAGCCGCGGTTGATTGATGAATTTATTCATTTCTTTGAACTCGCCGATGTTGAGACCGACAACATTATGGTAACTCAGGAAAATTGAAATCGTTATTGCGAGAGTCGAAAATCGTGGTATAATCAGGCGGATTATCAAGATAATTATGACGAATCGCTCGTCATAACAGACGAAATTTGTTACTTACGCGGAGTCATTCCGCATAATACTCGAAATTAGGTGATTGAGCCGAATCATAAGTTCGGCGTCTAACTGAATTCGCCGTAATACCACTCGAACAAGGTGCCGTATGATTAGCAGCATTCCCTTATTATTCACTATGTTGTTGTTACCGCTGTTTTCATTGCCCATGCCTGCGAATAGTGGTTTCAACTCACTTGGTCGGAATCCAGCCAAGGTGTTTCAACGTGGTCTTCAGATGTGGGAAAGCGGCGATCTGTCGCGATTTGATGAGATCATTGCCACTGACTACGTCGGACACGTGGCAAGCGGGGTGCGTGATCGCGAAGGACTGCGCGCGCGCATACAAGCATTCCATAAGCTTTATCCCGACATTCACTTTGACATCGAAGATCAGATTGGCCAGGGCGATAAGTTGGTAACGCGGATGCGGGCCGTGGGGACGAACAGTAGCACCGGGGCGAAGACGGAGTTGATGGGAATCAACATCAGCCGGATCATAAAAGGGAAGCTCGCGGAGGAATGGGCGACTTGGGAACCGATGGCCGCCAAATGACGACGCCAACCTATTAAGAATTCGTGTGGCACGTTGGATCGGGGAAGTTACTGCATGGTCTACGAGCCGCCGCCGCGGTGAACCACCGCAACCGCTACTCGTTCAAATGCCGCTTTAATCTGGAACACCATCGAAATCGGCAGGATTATTGAACAACTGAGATTGAGCGGCGAGGAAATCAAAGATGAGCATGTTGCCGGAATCTCACCGCTCATATTTCGACACATCATTCCAAGCGGAACATATCATTTTCGATAAGTTATCGAAGGGGATACTAATGATCTAATAAATTTTTATGCAAATACGTGAAGAATTCAGACGCGATGGGCTAGCCGCTACTTTTCTTGTAGAAAAAGAATTATTTAAGATGTATTCTTCCGCTTTTCCAAAAGGGACGCGCTTTAATATAGGTTATCCATCAATTTGTGAAGAAGAGGAGCGAGTTTGTTTAGAGATACTTGAAATACCACGGGATGATATTGAGTTTTGCCTGGTTGGGCACGCCCGTAAATTCGATTTAGACATAATGTCTAAATTACTCTCCAAACAAGAAAATGCCTCAGCAATTATATGGCTTCCTGCGAGTACACAAAGTGCATCACGAATCCTCAATTGTAATATCGACACAATTTGGAGTATCGCAGAGAAATGTATTAAATATTGGCGAAAAAAAAGTAGTAAGCCAATTGATATAGCTTTAACAGATGTTACTTCTAAAGAGCCTGGAATAATGAACCGCGTGCAAACATGGGTGAGTGAGCTTTTGCGCCTTGGCTATAGGGATTTGATTTTGTGTGATACAAAGGGAATTGGAGAGGAGACTTTCCTGAACTCACTATTCCGAGGTATAGAATCTTTCGAATGGCACCCTCACAATGATAATGATAATGCAATTAATTCTGTACAATTAGCTTTACAGAATGGCGTATCAGGGATCAGTACTTCATTATTTAATTGTAGTGAGCGAATGAATATGTTAGATCCTCGAATATTTCCAAATATTGAAATTGATAAACAAAAGATTTTTGATTTTACTAAAGCTTTTGGCAATCAATTCGGAGAAATTGAAGAGATTAGAAATAAAGTGTTTGGGCATAATACGTTCATTACTGGAACACATTACCTTTTGTGGGGTGGGAATAAAAATCCCGATATTATATTTGGTGCTACCACAAATAAGGAATTAGCTAGTAAAATTTTAGGTAAAAATATAACTTCAAAAGAACTTCGTTTGCTTAAAAATGAACTGCTGTATAAAAGAAAATCTATTTTTCTTGAAGCGAACGAATTTTGTGATCTTGCAAATAATATTTTGAATATTCAAGGAATTATTGCTATCCCTACGCCAATTGGTGAAAATCGCGGCAAGTTTGAAAAACAAAACGGCTCCGGCGCACGTTGTGCAGAACCTTGCGGCTTACATTTTCAATAACTGCGTCCATCGTGAATTTTTTCATAATTGCCCTGAAAAGCTAACCAAATCAAAAATCATTTGTAACGTGTTTATGTATTGGTATAATAGCTAATGACCTACGAGCATTATGACCAAACCAACTAAGCTACAGCAAGCATTTATTGAGTTTATGGCTAATCCTCAGATCAAATCAGCAACGCAAGCCGCCGTTAAAGCAGGGTGTCCGCCTAAGAATGCTCGTATCACGGCTTCAAAATGGCTAACAAAACCCAACATTTCGGACGCTATCGAACAGCGCAAGCAACGTGCCATCTCACACTGTCAGGTAACGCGGGAAGAGGTGTTAGGCTCGGCGGCGTTTCAGATGCGATCAGGGATGCGAGATGTCTTAGACGAACAAGGCCGTTTAGCTATTCAAAAGCCTGTCAAACGGGCGCGATTGACCTGTTAAAGCGTCACAAGGAAACAATCCGGGAGATTCGTAACAAGGACGGTGAAGTAATCGAGACAATTAAAACGGTCGAAGTCGAGATGCTCACAAATCAGGACGGCAGAAAAGAGGTCGCCAACTACATCGGACTCGGTTTTAACACTCAACAAAACGCGAATAACGTAATGATAGATTTTGTCCTTTGCCTGGTCAAACAACACAATTTTGATAAAGCAGAAGCTCTCGAAGCAGCTCAGATCGAGTATGGCGATCGGGCGAATCTCGATGAACTATCCCGCGTGATCGACGGCCA
>JANLTD010000597.1:0-1679 GCA_031362765.1 Acidobacteriota bacterium
AAAATGTGGTTTGGCTGCCGGACAACAAAAGAATATTGTTCAGTTCATCGGTTGACGGAACATTTCAAATCTTCGTTACGGATATTTACGCGCTGCCGCCGCAACAGCTTACCTCTGCCGAAACCGACAATCTGGTACTCGATGTTTCAGCGGACAGCACAAAAATTTTATACGGTTCGGCAAAGGAAGAATCCGATATCTGGGGCATAAATCTAAAAGACGGAAAAGAGTTTAATCTTGCTTCAGATATTGATTCTGAACTTTGGCCGGATATTTCCCCCAACGGAAAAACGATCGCTTATATGGCAATAAAAAATCTGAGTCAGGGAAACAAAATTTTTAGCGGCAAAATTTTAACAAAAAGCTTAGCCGATAAAGCAAAAGCAAATTTATTGGTTTCAGACGGAAGCTTGCCCAAATGGTCTCCGGACGGAAAAACTCTTGCCTATTTGCGTGTGAAAGGTGACAAATTACAAATCGAAACCATCAATGCCCTTGGCGGTGAACAAAAACCGCTCACCAATGACGGTATCTCGACCGTTTCTTTTACAGCACTGCCATACAACCGTCTCCAGGCAAGCGATATTAGCTGGTCACCCGACAGCCGAAAGATCGCGTATATTTCCGATCGCAGCGGTCAGAGTAATATTTGGATGATGAATGCCGACGGTTCGGACGAAATCCAATTAACAACCAATGATGCAAATCTCTATTATTCCTGCCCGCTTTGGTCGGCTGACGGCAAACGGATCGTTTTTACCTCTAAAACAGGTAATGCCGAAGGTAAACCGACTTTCAGTCTTTTTGTTTTAGAAACCGATACAAAAAAAATTGACCTGATTTTGAGTGGAAATACGTTTATCAGATTAGTAGGCTGGTCGCAAAGCGGAAGCGATCTGATTGTGGCTTCGGTTGAGGGTTCCGGGGCTTTTAATTTGATAAAAGATGTAACATTGCTTCAAGCGCGGCTTGAAACCAAAAAGTTGAGCGAATTGGTTAAATTAACAAGTACCTATTTATTTAACATTCATCTTTCAATTGACAAAAAAACGATCGCGTTTGTCGCCAACCGCGATGGAAAAGACAATATTTGGATAATAGCTGCCGGCGGCGGCGAAGCCAAACAGGTCACGGGCAACAATGATTCAAGACTTTATTTTTCGAGTATGGCATGGTCGCCCGACAACATTACAATTTTTTTCGGAAAGCAATCGCGCTACAGTTTGCTTTCAATGTTGACGAATTTCAAGTAAGCGTGGAGAAATAGAAATGACAAACAAAATAATAATAAAATATTCATTAATGATCTTTGCACTGATAATTATGTGCAATTTCACGACTTTAGCTCAAACAAAAGATTGTTCCCAAATGAGCGACACCGACATTGTGCTGGCAGTTTATGAAAAATTAAAGGTCAAATACAGCGCAGAGAGAAAAAATATCAATGTAACATCAGTCAACGGGGTTGTAAAACTTGATGGTTGGGTGGCATCGGAAAAAACCAAAAAAAAGATCGAAAGTCTGGTCAAAAAAGTAAAATGCGTTAAACAGCTAAATAGCGAGTTGACAGTCGGCAAAGGCGGCGGTTGTGCTATTGGACAAAAAGAATGCGGCGGAACCTGTATCAGCGAGAAAGAACCGTGCAACATTTGCCTGATTGAAAATATGGCGCCGGGCTG
>JANLTD010000618.1:0-3266 GCA_031362765.1 Acidobacteriota bacterium
ATCTAAAAGAGTGACGATCTGCCCAAATAATGTTATTTTTTCCATAAGAGAAGGTGTTGTTTTTGTTTCAACTCAACGATATCCCGAATTAGTTCAGGAAATCATTGAGAAAAACCACTTTCTCTATTTTTTTATCTGCTAAAATGACCGCATTTTCAAAAAACGTTTAGGACGGGATTGATTTCTTTCTTCTAATAGTTCCAAATTCCAAGTTCCAAGTTCCAAAAACTTTATAGGCAACGATAAAATTTCAGGTTCAAAGACTTGGAACTTGAAACCCGCAACTTGGAACTCATTCAAACCAGACTTTCTCAACCTCTTTCCACCAGGCATCGAGCATTTTCTTATCGAGCCGCAAAACACCTTCAACCGTAACATTGGCTGGCGGTTCGACCAGATTTGCGAGCGCATTGAAAACCTTTCCGCGGTCTGTTTTAGGGACGCGCGAAAGAAGATGCCAGAGCGTTAGAGAATCATACAAATTTGCTTCTTTAATGATCGTGTCCAACGCTTCATTTCCGCCGTTTTCAAAATCGAATTTGTAAAGCGCAGCTTGAAACTCGGCGGTAGAATCGTCCGCGAAAGGCGTGCCGATGCCTTTCCCTTTTTTGGTCAGCGCGATCGCACCGGCCGGAACAATTGATTCGCGGCCGTTTTTTTCCAAAGCGACAAAACCGCCCGTTACGTGAAGTTTTCCGTTACCGTTTTTATCAACTTCGAGCGTGTATTCGCAACCGAGATCAACGGCGACCGCCGACGGCGTATCAACGATAAAAAGGCGCGGCGGCGCGAGAATTTTCGCTTTCAGTTCGCCTTTTTCGAGCGCAAGACGATGTTCGGTCGCATTTGTTCTGACGAGTTTGACCCGCGAATTCGGTGCGATCTCGACATTTCCGATGTCTGCAACCTGAACCCTTGCGCGTGAATTCGCATCGGTTTCGAGAAATTCACCGACCGACAATTTTTCGCTTTTAAAAGAATTTCCGACTTTCGGCATTCCGGCAAGCGTTTCGACATTCCAAGACGGTAAAGCTGTTTTTATCGGCAAAGTTTCTCGCGGCTGAACCGGCGCGATCTTTGGCAAGATCTTGACATTTGAATTTGCGCTTTGGGGCGGACTTTTAACTTTTAACGGAATATTTGCCGAAGTTTGATTTGCTGAATTTATGTCAACTGTTTGATTTGCCGGAGTTTCGCCCGGCGTTGAAACAACTCGCAGAGTTTCAATATTTTCAGTTTGAATCGTTTTTTCATTGTGAACAATTTCAGGCGAATTGCTTCGCAAAAATCCGAAATAAACGGCTGCCGCCAAAGCACCTACTAAAACTAAACCGGCCATTGCGGCAATGGCAATCGAATCGGAAAAGGCAAAACCCGGAAAAAACACTGCTTTTGTGTCTTTTCTGTCCAAAGAGTTTTCGATCTTGTTCCACAGATTTTCGGGCGCATCCGATTGTTTTAGATTAATTGCAAAAGCCGCGCCGAGCTTGATCTCGTCGTGTTCGCGGCGGCAATCGGCGCATAGTAGAAGATGTTCGGCAACCATTTGCCGTTCGTCTCCTTGCAATTCGTGATTGACGAAACTTGAGAGTTTTTCTTTGTAATGCTTTTCGTTCATTTTGTTTCGAGTTCAGAGTAACGGCTTCAGCCGTGAAACCGTCGGCAAACCGCGACGGTTTTACACGCATAAATGCATTACTCTGAACCTAAATCTCACTTTTCAAATGCTTCAATTTCTGCGCCAGCATTTTGTGTCCGCGGTTCAAACGGGACGAAACCGTTCCGATCGAACAATTCAAAACCTTCGCAATTTCCTGATAACTCAAATCTTCCGAATATTTCAGCAAGATCGGCAGGCGAAATTTTGGTTTTAATTCACCGATCGCTTTTTGAACTGCGCCGGAAATTTCGCGCTGCTCAAACTTTTCGTCCGGCGTTTTACGCGTGCGAAATTCGCCAAAGAAATTTTCGAGCGAAAAAAATCTTCGCGTCTTTCGCTGTTCGTCAATGCAGGCGTTGACCGTCATTCGATAAATCCAGGTCGTCAATTCCGCGTCGCCCCGAAAATCACGGATCTTAACGAAAATCTTCAAAAAGACGGCTTGCGTAATATCTTCCGCAATTTCGCGATTTCCGCCGAAAAAATTGAGCGCGACCGAAAAAACCCGTCTTTGAGTTGATTGATAAAGCGACTCGAACGCCTCGCGGTTGCCGTTTCTGCATTCGGCAAGCAAGTCTGGTTCGGTTCGTTTTTCGGTCATTCGGGCGGCGCTCTCCATCTTAAGTTTTTCAAAGATTCTACTCCATTTTTGAAGACTAAGACTTATAAATCCACGCCTGCTCGCTAACGGCGTTGTTATTATCGTAACCGCCGACGATCAAAACCTCGCCGTTTGGCAAAAGCGTCGCGGTGGCAAACAGCCGCGCCGATTCAAATTTCCCGGCGGCAAATTCAAAAGTTTTGGTTGTCGGATCAAATATTTCCGGCCGATTTGCGCCGCCGGCGATCAGGATCTTGCCGTTTTTCAGTAAAACGGTCGTTCGCTGAAGTTTGTAGCGCGATAAATTCATCTCTCCGATTTTCGCGAAGGTTTTGGTTTTCAGATCATAGATCTCGACGGAAGTATAAGCTCCTCTCGAATCGCGTTCGTCAGAACCGCCGACGAGCAAAACTGTTCCGTCGTCGAGTAGTGCCGCGTCGTGTTTATGGCGTTTCACGGTCAGGTTGGCGGTGGCGGTAAAAGTGCCGTTCTGCGGGTCATAAATTTCCGCGCTTCGGTAGATCGTCATTGCCGCGCGTCGGCCTTGATGACCGCCGGTGATCAGCACATTTCCGTCTTTGAGCAAGGTTGCCGTGTGAGATTCACGCGCCGCCAACATATTTTCGGTTTTCGTAAAAGTATTTGAAACAGGATCATAAATTTCGGCATCGGCGAGAAAAGTCCAGCCGGTTCCAACACCGCCCGCGAGCAAAATTTTTCCGCTCTTGAGCAAAACGGCGATATGTTCACTGCGCGGCATCGTCATTTTTCCGGCGGGCGTAAATTTACCTGTTTTGGCGTCATAAAGCTCGGCACTGTCGAGATAATTCCCGTTAAAGCCGCCCGCGAGCAAAACTTTTCCGTCCGGCAGCGCGGTCGCCGTGTGACTTGCGCGCGTGACTTTCATATTGCCACCTGAAGAAAATGTCTTTGTCGCCGGGTCGAAGATCTCCGTGCTTGCCATGCCGTTTTCACCGGCTCCAAAACCGCCCGCCACCAAAACTG
>JANLTD010000622.1:0-1627 GCA_031362765.1 Acidobacteriota bacterium
AATTAAGATGTTCGGCGATGTCGGGCGAAGTTTGCAGAAAATCTAAATCAGCGGCGCGGCGACCGATTTGCAAATCGTTGATCTGCTGAAAACACAAATCGCAGCCGGCTAAATGGTCGTCTGCCTTGAGTAGTTCGGCAGGTGTCATTTGACGGTTTAGGTAATTTTTGATGTCGTCGGTTAAAAGATGTTCTGACATTTTCTCTTAATTATATTGATGAAAATTTTCTACCCAAATTGATTATTTGCCAAAAAAAATCATTTCATCTGGCGAATCAGACGCAACCGCGCCGATTGTCTTAAATTTATCACTTGTTGGCGCGTCAAACCCAAATATTCGCCGATCTTTAAGTCGTCCCAGGGTAATTCCTGCCAGACGACGGCAAACTCTTCGTGTTCAAATCCGAGCGTATCCGCGATTTGTCTGATGCCGGCAATCCGCAAAAGCGGGAATAAACGAATCAGACAATCGCCTCGTTTATCCCTTAAATTTAGCAACAACGCCAACCGGTGACGCACCGGCAAGGAAACTATTTCCTTCCAAACTTTGCTTAACATCGCGCGCTGTTCGATTTCGTCCAAAATCCCCGGCTTTGTCGAAACAGCCGCGTCCACGCGATTTGAAATTTCAGTTTCGGACATTTCGCGGTAGTCTCTAATGTGTTGTGTTTCCGCAACAATCGAAAGTAAATCGTTGAAATAGATCGGCGATTTGGCGGCTTCGAAGATGACTTTCAACAAATCAATGATGCGTGCCGAATCGTGCAGATTTTGTTGATTAACAATTTCGGCAATGTTTTTTTGAATTATTTCTGCATTCGGCGGCGAAGTTGTTTCGCGGTTTTCTTTCAAACTGCAAAAAACACCTTGTTCATTTTCCCAGAGCGCGAATTTCGCGTGATGCGTCAGCAGATAGCGAAGTTTGCTTTTCAACTGCTGCCGCTGAGGATATTTTTTGCGGAGATATTGACGATAGACGTTGATCGTTACCGAAATAACATAACTGTTCAGATTTTGAATTGTCTTACCGGTATGATTTGATCTCAGTTTGCCGAGTTCGGAAACAAGTAATAATTTTACTTCGCTCAATAGTTCGAGTGCATCTTGATTGGCTTGATGAAAATCCGTGGGTGTTAAAGAAACTCGTAGTTTAGCGCGAAGGCTTTTTTCGATAATTGGTTGAATGTGCCTAATGAGCAAATCTGACAGTGCGTCTTCACTTTCTTTTTTCCCGACAGACCTTAGAAAAGGAATCAGGGTAGAATCGGTTTGGTTGATCTCCTTAGCACTTTCCATAAAAAGAAAACGTTTTTTCGCGAAATGTTGACGGCTGCTTGGAGAATATTACTTTGTTTTCGTCAATAGTCAAAACAAAACACGCCTTGCAGGTCATACAAGGCGTGTTCAAAACTCAAACCGTGAAATTATCAATTATCAGGTGTCGGCGACGGTGTCGGCGATGTCGGTTCGTTACGCCGCTTGAGAACCGGGGCTTTGGTCGGTTCGTCTTTGTTCGAATCGTCGGGGTTGTCGGTCGTCGTGTCCGGTTCGGGTTGTCGGCGTTTAAGTGTCGGTTTGTCGGAATTGGGGTCGTCAATATCATTCATCACACCGGCTTTTGCATTCG
>JANLTD010000201.1:0-6721 GCA_031362765.1 Acidobacteriota bacterium
CTTTTTCGTAAACATTTGCAAGATTCAGCAAAACATCTTCAGACCAGAAATTGCCGACGAGTTGGGTGCCGATCGGCAATCCTTCGCCCGATAATCCGCAAGGGACGGAAATGCCCGGAACACCGGCGAGATTTGCCGACACCGTGTAAATATCGCTCAGATACATCGCCAGCGGATCATCAGATTTTTCGCCGATTTTAAAAGCGGTCGTCGGCGAGGTCGGTGTCAGAATCGCGTCGCATTTTTCAAACGCCATTTCATAATCGCGTTTGACAAGGGCGCGAACCTTCTGCGCCTTTGAATAATAAGCGTCGTAATAACCGCTAGAGAGCACATAAGTTCCGAGCATGATCCGTCGTTTGACTTCCGCGCCGAAGCCTTCTTCGCGTGTTTTGCGATACATTTCGCGGAGTTCGTGCGAACCTTCGGCGCGAAAGCCATAACGCACGCCGTCGAACCGCGCGAGATTTGACGAAGCTTCAGCCGTTGCGATGATGTAATAGACCGCGATGCCGTATTTCGCGTATGGAATTTCGACATCAACGATTTCCGCGCCCAAACTCTGATAATTCTCGATGGATCTTTCGACCGCCTCACGCACTTCCGTTTCGAGACCTTCGCCGAAAAGCGCGCGCGGAACACCGATCTTTCGGCCCTTGATGTCGTTGTTGAGAGTCTCATTGTAATTCGGCACAACGACATCCGCCGAAGTTGAATCGTTTACGTCGCGTCCGGCAATGACGCCCAAAACATCAGCAACATCCTTTGAAGTCGCACCGAAAATCCCGATGTTATCGAGCGACGACGCAAACGCGACAAGGCCGAAACGCGAGATTCTGCCGTAACTCGGTTTTAATCCGACAATACCGCATAGCGAAGCGGGCTGGCGAACCGAGCCGCCCGTTTCCGAACCGAGAGCGGCGCGAACGACGCCCGATGCAACGGCAACCGCCGAACCGCCGGAACTTCCGCCGGGAACGCGCGTCAGATCCCAAGGGTTTTTGACATTTCCGAATGCCGAAGATTCATTTGACGAACCCATCGCAAACTCGTCCATATTCGTTTTGCCAACGATAATTGCGCCCGCGTCGTTCAATCGCTGCGTTGCGGTTGCGTTATAATGCGCTTTGTAATTAAAGAGAATCCGCGAACCGCAAGTCGTCTGCAAATCTTTCGTACAGATATTGTCTTTGAGCGCAATCGCCAGCCCGCGCAAAGGTTTTTCGCCCGAATCCTTTTCCATTTCAGCGGCGCGTTTTGTTGCGTATTCGCGCTCGATGGAAAGAAATGAGTTAAGATCGCCGTTCAATTTCTCGGCGTTCGATAAAGTTTTTTCGATGTTTTCTCGAATTGACATAATTTAATTCAAAATTTTACTGATCAGCCACTTATCGTTTTGTTTGATGACCTCGACGTGAATTGCTTTTTGTTCACTTCTTTTATCGTCTTTCCAAAAGAGCAAAACTTCGATATTTGTTTTCGTTGGTTCGACGACTTTGCAGGCGCCAACGCGAAATGCTTTCGGAAAATCGTTGTTGTTGGTCGTGAAAACATCATTGTCGCCCGCGACGCTCTGCAAGGACTTGAAAAGCTCAGGCGTCAAAAATTTTTCACGCTTTTTCAGATTCTCCTCGGAAAATTTCATCTCGTTGCCGAAATGATACGAGTAAAATTCTTTGACCGTCAGCCGCGAATCAGTGCATTCCGGCTGCTCGAGATTCGGCATGCTTCCGCAGGCAGAAAGTAAAAAGGCAATCGGCAAAAGGCAAAGGTAAAAGGTAAAAGGCAAAAGGCAAAACCGCGCCGCAGTTTTAACGCTTAACTGAAAACCCGTAACCCGAAACTTGAAACTTGGAACTTGAAACTTGAAAATCATAAAACTTTCGGCACCTGAAAATGTCCGTCAACTGCCGACGGCGCTTCTTTGAGCGCGTTTTTTTGCCCAAGCGATTCGTGCGGAACGTCGGCGCGGCGTGTTTCGGTTGCCGCGCCTTCCGTGGTTAATCCGCCGAGCATCGGTTCGACGCTTTCTGTGTCGAGTTCGTTTAATTGTTCGACATACGCGACGATATTCGCCATCTGCGGCGTGTATAGAGCGACTTCTTCGTCGGTGATTTCGAGATGTGCCAGTTTGGCTACTTGTCTAACATCCATTATGGTTTTAATCCTTCAAAAAAATCTTCAAAAAGAGAATCTATATCTCTCGTGCCGTGAAGCACGCGGTAAATTTCAACGCCGTTCTCAATCGGAAAATAGAAGATGATGTAATCTCTGTCAGGAAAACTGCGAAGATTGAGAAAAAATTCATCGTGTGCGCGTCCGATTTTCGGGTTTTTGGCGAGAAGCTGAAATTTACTCATCAACTCTTTGAGAAATTTTCGTGCAGAATTTTTGCTGTATTTCAAAAAATAAAGAGAAATGTCTTCAATATCCGTTTCGGCTAATGACGAGAATTTGACATCAGCCATTTATTTTTCTCCGTTCTTTTTGCGCAGTTTTTCTTTTCCGCGTCCAATTATATCCTCAATAAAATCGTCAAGTTCGTCTGCATTATAGGTTTTATAATTTCCTTGCCGAATATCATCAATTCCTTTCTGAACTTCGCGGCGTAGATTTTCGAGACGAACTTCTTTCGGTATTCGTCTTGTTCTTAATGAAAGCAACCCTTCACGCAAAACGTCGGCGGGCGAAAAGTAGTCGCCGGTTGCGAGTTCTTCATTCAGCAAATCTTCGAGTTCAGGTGTTAATGTGATTTCCATATTTCAAACCTCGTGATTAAATTTTAGCAGATTAACGATCTAATTCAACGCCTTTTGCTCAAGACTTTTTTTTCATATTTTTCTTGCGCGCCAGACAGCTTCCGGCGGCAAGCAAAAATTGATAGCGCAGATTGTCATCTTTGATCGCATCGGCCGCACGGCGCATTTTCGGCGTTACTTCGCCGAGCGCGATCTCTTTTAATTCTTCATCGGAAAGCGTTGGTATCTTGTTTTTGGCGCGATTACTCTCGATAGTTTTTTCGTCCACGCGAAATTCGATGAACGTCACGACTGCCTGCCCGAGCACCGAATTTATCTTAAAGATCATTTGCCCGCTCAGACTTTGCAGATGCTTTTTCCACATCTCGCTCGACACGGCGATCGTCAGGTGTTTGAGATGCAGGCTGAGCGGGATCGCGTGCGGCGACAACGATTCGCCCGCGATACGCCGCCACGCCGCGAATGTCACTGCTTCGCGCACGGTTTCGTTTTCGTCAAATTGTTTTAAGAGCGCGGGCAGCGCACGAAACAATTCATTCATAATTCGTAGCTGATTAGGACTGGAGCGCAAGCGTCTCGCTTGCCCCGTTCGCGCCAAGCAAGAACGGGAAACGCTCACATAGAAATCAAGTTGAATGTAAATCGAGCGTTTTCGCGCCTGTTCTCGCAAAACCTCGAACGCACGGGCAAGCGAGACGCTTGCGCTCCAGTCAAAGGCCTAAACAACTCATTCATAATTCAGGCAATTTGTTCGTCGCGAGCGTTCGTTGTAAGCTATTTTCTTGCGACATCTAAAATTAAACCACGAAATTATGAAACTTCCAAAATTGATTCTCGCTTCGGGCAGTCCGCGCCGCGCTGAAATCTTAACGTCGGTCGGATGGGAATTTACGAAAGACTCCGCCGATATTGACGAAACCGAATTGCCGGGCGAAATACCCGAAGATTATGTGCAGCGGCTGGCACGCGAAAAAGCCGAAACGGTCGCGCAAAAATACACGGACGCGATCATTTTAGGCGCCGACACAACAGTCGTCATTGACAATCAGATCATTGGTAAACCGATTGATATGGCGGACGCAACGAGAATGTTAAAGCTGCTTTCCGGCAATTGGCACGAAGTTTTAACCGGAGTTGCGATTGCCAGGTCAGAACCATCTGCGGTAGCGGATGGGTTTTCTTCAAAGTCAGAACCATCTGCGGTAACGGGTGGGTTAAATCCGAAATTCAAAACGGTTTTTGGAATTCAAAGAACCCGCGTCAAATTCCTTGAAATGTCCGATCAAGAAATCGAATTTCTGGCCGAAAATGGCGAACCGCTCGACAAGGCCGGCGCCTACGCCGTGCAGGCGCAAGCCGCTCTTTTTATTGAGGCAATTGAAGGTGATTACTGGAATGTCGTCGGGTTGCCGATCAGTTTAGTCTATGAATTGGTTAAGAAAAATCTGGGATAGATACGGTTGGATTTTGATGCTGCCGCTGATCCTCGTGATCGGCGTTTTGATAATCTTTGCCGTCGCGATAATCGGAGGGCTGATCTCTTTGTTTTTTAAGGAAATTCCGGTTGTTATCTGGGGAAATTTGACGGGTTTTTCAATTCTTGTCTGGTTCGGTTTGTATTTGAAAAATCTGAGCCGCGTGAGCCGACTCGGTTTCGGCTGGCATTTGACACGTTCGATCGGCGTTTTTAACTTATTATTGGCGGTGGCGGCAATTTTTCTCATTGCTGCTGCGATCGCCTCATTTACAGCACCCGGACTTTTTAATAATGTGTGGAACGCCGTGCTGACGATTCTCGGCTTCGGCATTTTTCTGATCATGATGTTTGCATATATTTTTGTCTGCGGCGAATTTCTTGCAAAAGCAGTGATTTTATTCCGACGCAAAATGCTGAGCGGACTTTTTTTTGCGGCGGTCGCGTTTGTCGGACTATCTATACCGGGCTTTTTGATCTATAGCCGATTTGAAACGTATTACCTCGCCGGAAATTGGCCGGGAATGATCTTGATGGCTGCCGTCGCGATTTTGATTTTGGCGGGTTTGATGTATTGGTTTGTGATGCGGGCATTTGAAGTAGATAAATGGACTTTGGAAGAAACCCCGGACGCAGACAAAAAAAATGACGAGCTTTTTTAAGGCTCGTCATTTTTTTGATCAATTGAAACTTTACAAAAGTTTGTCGATCGCTTTTGAGATCGGGATCGAAATGTCGCTGTCGGGGTCAATTCCGCCATACGGTTCGCCGATTGATTTACCGTCTTTGCCGAGGATCACAAACGACGGCAATTGGTCAATCGCGAATTTCTTGAGCGTTAAAAGGCCGTCCGAATCGCGCAGGATCTTGACGCTTAGTTTGTTTTTTGTTCCAAATAGGCGAATCTCTTCGTCGCTCGCAAAATTTTTCGATTTCGTCAAAACCGAATCGGTCGCGACAAAATAAATCACGACATCGCGCCCCGCATATTTTTTCGCCAATTTGTTGGTCACGATCGCCTGATCCTTGGAGAGCGGCAGCCAGATTGCGCCGACCGCCAAAATGACAACTTTGCCGGTTTGGCCGGTGACGTTGATCTTGTCGCCGTCGAGCGAGGTCAAAGTTACCGCTTGCGCTTGTGCCGCAAAAGAAAAAGTGATCAAAAAACCGAAAATCGCTAAAAATGATTTAATGTTTTTCATATATTTGGATACCGATTTCGGTATCGCTGGATTAGATGCAAGTTTGAGACCAATTTACTGCTTTCGGTTCAAAACCGTGTTGTCAATCAAACGAATGTTGCCGAAACGCACCGCAACCGCAATCAATACGGCACTTTCGCCGATCTTCTCGACCGGTTCGAGCGTTTCATTGTCAACGACGGCAATATAATCAACCTGCGCAAACGGTTCGGTTTCGATTGTTTTACGCACGATTCCCGCGAGATTTGCGGCATTTCGTTCGCCGCTACGCGCGGCAATTTTTGCTTCGCGCAACGCCTTATAAATGATTGAAGCCTTTTGTCTTTCTTCGACTGAAAGGCGCGAATTTCGCGACGACATCGCCAAACCGTTTTCTTCACGGACGATCGGCATCACGACGATTTCCGTGTCAAAGCCCAAATCGGTCGTCAATCTTTTGATAACCGCGACCTGTTGCGCGTCTTTCTGTCCGAAAAACGCAAAATCGGGGCGAATCGTGTTGAAAAGTATCGTGACAACGGTCGCGACGCCGCGAAAATGTCCGGGACGCGACGCGCCTTCGAGCGTTTCGGTTAAATTATCAACATAAACAAAGGTCGAAAAGCCGTTTGGATAGATCTCTTCCGAAACGGGCGCGAAAACATAATCAGCCTGATATTCGGACAAGACGGCGGCATCCGCGGTCAGATCACGCGGATATTTGTCGAGGTCTTTTTTGTCGTTAAACTGCGTCGGATTGACAAAGATCGAAACGATCACGATATCGCACATCTGCCGCGCTTCGCGGACGAGCGAGAGATGTCCTTCGTGCAATGCGCCCATCGTCGGTACAAATCCGACCGTTTTATTTTCGCGCCGCAGCTTTCGCGCGAGCGATGCCATTCTTTGTTTGCGGTTAATGATTTCCATTTTTCAGATTTTGATTATTGAACTTTAGCTTTTCGGCTTTGATGATTTCTCCAAGTTACAAAAAACGGCAAAATAAATGACAGAGCAATTAACCCAAAATTATTAAAATATATTTTTCTGATGCAATCGGCACATCATAATCTTAATATCCGCAAATTACCTTTCCATTATCAACGAAGGTATAACTGCAATCGGGTTGAAGAAAATAACCGAATACAAATAAAATGACCGCCAGAAAAAACGGAATAACAAATGCCAACAGAATTTGCTTTTTATCGGTCATTTCGTTTCGTCTCTCATGTCAAAGTCGGGAAATTCATTTTTAATGATTTCTTTAACTTTTTCGCGCAAAGCCGGCGCATTTTTTGTCGCCGCCG
>JANLTD010000646.1:0-2451 GCA_031362765.1 Acidobacteriota bacterium
ATCGTTTTTCCAAACTGGCCTGCAAAGCATTATAGATTGAATTCGCCCGATTGCCGCGCAGACGAATTACGCCCCGTGTCGGGTCAACCCGCGGACACGGACTGGCGGACGTTCCGCCCGCGCAAACTGTTCGCGGATTGCCGTCAACAGTTTGAAAAAGGCCTGTTCCGCGATTTCTGATATAACCAACCTTCATTACCAAATCGCTGGTCAAACTGCGCTGAACTTCAAATGAAAACTGGTCGGTAGAAGGTGCGCGAAAATCTTCGGCAACCACCGTCCGGGTTAAAATGTTCGGGTTCGCAACATTTGGTGTCGTAAAATTACGAATATTGACGAATGCGCCGGTTCTTGACGGCTGACCCGCATCGCCGAAATTGATTGATGCTAAATAGGGAAATCCGCCCGCGACGTTCAGGTTAAGATTAATGTAGTTGGCATCGTAAGTGCGCGAATATCCGCCCCTGATAACCAATTTGTCGCCGCCGGTTATAAAGCCGAGTATGCCCTTGTCGCTGGTTCGCGGATTCCAGTTGAAACCGATACGCGGCATGAAATTGTTCTTATCAGCCGTCGGGACAGGTGTTAAAGCATAACGCGCGTCGTTTCCGTTGGCCGCCAAAACCCGTTTGTTGGTTTCTTTCAAATAGCTGAAAGAATCTCCCGGATATTCGTAACGAAGTCCGAGCGTTAAAGTGAAATTCGACGTCAAGCGCCATTCGTCCTGAATATAGGTATAAAATTCGTACCAACGATAGAAGTTGAGAATATCGCCACCGTTGAGCGGAGCATTGATGGTCGCGGTCGAAGCTATGTCATCCACATAATTCTGCAATGTCGTATAAGCAAGCCGTCCCCGCGTCGTCGGGACAAAGAAACTTTTGACATCAAGGCGGCGCAGATCAACGCCGAATTTAAGATTGTGATTGCCTTTCGTAAAGGTCAGCGCGTCCGTGATCTGATAGGTATCGTTGATCCGAAACTGCGGCAGATTAACCGCCAATCCGATTGCCGTGCGGCTTGCGGCCGCGTTAAATCCGGTCAATCCCAGGTCAGTGACTTCAATTGAAGGAATGGCTTGCGACGATGGATCGGTGGCAGTTGTTTTCGAGTCATACCGCGACCACGCGATTCTCGCTTCGTTAGAGAATCTACTGGTCAAAATACTGTTTAAGACGATGGTTGCGGCTTTTGTTTTTGTTGGAACAAACGTTGTCAATCCCGCCGGGGTGACCTGTCCGGCGCCGGACGAAGTGTTATTGTCAAAACGATACCGCCCGTAAAGAAGGTTTTTGTCATTGAAGCGATGGTCAATTCTGATCGAACCTTGACCCGAATCGAATTTGATTGATGACGATCCGGTCAGATTACCGAGCGGCACAACGTAAGTTTGTCCGGCGACCGTGAAACTTCGTGTTTGCCCGTTGGGTGTGCCGGCGGGTAAATATTGCAACAGCGCCGCAATTTGGGGGCGGTTGGCAAACTGCTGCAAAATCGCACGTCCGGCATCAGTCGGGGCACCGCTCAGTGTGAATCCCGTACCGAGTTGCCGGTCAGTCCAGCGTTGATAATCGCCGAAGAAGAATGTGCGGTCTTTACCGCTGATAACAAACGGACCGCCTTCACCGAAATGCGGAAGCGGTAAAGGTCCACCGAACGTGAATCCATACTGAAATTCTTTTCTTAAAGGAGCTTTTTGCTTAGCCGGATCGGTGGCGTTGGGATTACAAAAACCGGCTTGTTTGTCGAGATTACTGCACGCATTCAAACTCTGGTTGTTGTTAAAGACGAAACCCGAGCCGTGAAACTGATTAGTGCCGGATTTGCCGATAAAATTAACGACTGCCCCGGAATTGCGTCCGTATTCGGCTAAAAATTGATTCGTGATGATTCGCACTTCGCCGATCGCATCCGGATTATTAATGGCTATTTGTCCGCCGGAAACGCTCGGGTCATTGATGTCCTGACCATCAATCATAAAATTATTAGAGCGCAGACGGCCGCCGTTTGATGAAAAACTGATGCCGTTGGCAAACCCCGTTTGCCCCGAACTTAATTGGCTGACACCGGGAACCGACAGCAAGACGGTATAAACATTTCGATTCGCCGAGATTGGAAGTTCCGATAAACGCTTTTCGTCAAATCGAGTGCTGACCTCGGCCGTTGTTGTATTGAGTAGTGAAGCATTTTCCGTGACCGTGACAACTTCCTGCACGCCGCCCGCTTTGATAACCGGGTCAACAACCGCGCCTTGATTGACTACCAACGTGATGCCCGTTTGAACATATTTTGCAAAATTAGTCGCTTCAACCGTCAGTTCATACGCGCCGATCGGCAGATTGACAAAGTTAAAACGACCGTCCTGGCTGGTTTGTAAATTACGCGAAAATCCGGTGCCTGCGTTACGAACTGTGACAGTGGCATTAGGCACAACCGATTGCTTTTCATCCG
>JANLTD010000688.1:0-4418 GCA_031362765.1 Acidobacteriota bacterium
ACAATTGAAAAGTAAAATAACATTGATTGTCCAAAAGGGCAATATTTTGGGTGACAAATGAAAATAGCAGTAGCAATGAGCGGCGGCGTTGATTCCTCAAGCGCGGCGGCACTCTTAAAGGAACAAGGACACGAACTGGTCGGTTTTACAATGCAGCTTTGGAATCAGCGGCGCGGAATTTCGGTTGACGAAAACGGCGATCCGTTGCCGTCGCGATGTTGCTCGCTCGACGATGTTTATGATGCGAGGCGCGTTGCTGAAACTCTCGGTTTCCCTTTTTATGTCCTCAATCTCGAAAAAGATTTCGAGCGCGATGTTGTTGAACCGTTCGTTCAAAGTTATTTGGACGGCGAAACGCCGATTCCGTGCGTCGCGTGCAATTCGCGTCTGAAATTTGCCTCGTTGGACAAAATGGCGATCAGCCTTGGCTGCGACAAGGTCGCGACCGGACATTATGCGCGGGTCGAATACGATGAAAAAGCGAATCGTTACCGGCTCTTTCGCGGGCGCAATCATTGGAAAGACCAGAGCTATTTCTTGTGGGAATTAACGCAGGATCAGCTTTCACGTTCGTATTTTCCTTTGGGCGAAATGCTCAAAAGCGAGGTGCGCGACATTGCCCGCGAAGCAAATCTTTACACAGCCGAAAAACAGGAATCACAAGAGATCTGTTTCGTGCCCGACGGCAATTATTCGGGATTCATTGACAGATATTTGGAACACGAAGACCGCGCCGACGAATTGCCGAAAGGCGGCGAGATCGTCAATACAAAAGGAGAAAAGATCGGCGAACATACCGGAATTCACCGCTACACGATCGGACAACGGCGCGGGCTTGGCATCGCGCACGAAAAACCGCTTTACGTCCTGCAGATCGAACGCGCCCGAAACCAAATAATCGCCGGCGAAAAGGAAGAATTGCGTTCATCGGAATTCATCGCGAAAGGCGTCAATTGGGTGGCGTCTGAAGAACCGGACGAACCCGTCCGCGCCTTTGTCAAAGTGCGCTATCGGCACGAACCGGCGTTGGCAACCATTTACGCGTTGTCCGAAGCGCGGGCGCGAATCGTTTTCGACGAACCGCAATCTGCGATCACGCCCGGACAGGCGACGATCTTCTACGACGTAGAAACCAGCGAAGAGGTTGTCGGCGGCGGCTGGATCATAAAAGAGGTCTGAACGGGATTATGGATTATTCAAGAATTTTTGACGATTTGAATTCAGCTTCGGTGTTTGATCTGTTTCGATTAAGCGTCGCAATCAGGCAACAGCTTGATAAACCGGAGCGTATTTCGCAGGTCAAAGGAATGCTTCGCCCGGGAATGGAAATAACATTTTTTGACGTCGAGAGAAATCATCTTGTTAAAGCAACCGTCATTAAATTAAACCGAACCAGATTAGACATTCACAATCATCTCGACCACCGAACCTGGAGCATTCGGTATTGTATGGTCAATTTGGACAATGTTGAAACGGACATCAAAAGCAGCTCAACCTCAAAAGGACTTGATCGAAGTCAATTAAAGGTTGGCGATTTGGTTGGTTTTGTGGACAAGCAAAATCGAGAGAAATACGGTTACGTGACGGCACTTAATCAAAAAACCGTCTCAATTTGTGTTGATGATCGCGAACGTTGGCGAGTTGCTTATTCGTTCCTTTTTCCGGTGATAGAAAGTAGCATCGTTAATGATGAAGATTGCAGGTTGCTGTTGTGACGAAGAAACAGTCGGGGGTGGTTGGATTTTGAAAAGTTAGCCGGGAAATTATTGCAAAGTTTATTTATCGGGTTTAAGATTTGAAATATGCAAGTTTCGGAAATTTTACAACTTAGCGTCGCGGAAAGACTTCAAATTGTCGAAGATATTTGGGACAGCATCGGCAAAACTCCCGAAGAATTGCCCTTGTCCGAAGACGAAAAACTGGAATTGGACAAACGGCTTGAAAGTTATCGGCAAAATCCGGATGAGGGAATCGAATGGGAAACTCTGAAAAAGAATCTCTCGCCGGAAAACAAATAGAACGTGAAATAATTGTTCGCCGCGAAGCACAATTCGAAGTTCAGGAAGCCTTTCATTATTACCAGGAAAAAAGCGAAGGTCTGGGCTTTGAATTTATGCGTGCTTTGGATGCGGCTTTGCAATCCGTCAAAAGAAATCCGCTTGCCTACCAAACAATTTATTAAGAAACGCGGCGCGTTATGATTCGTAAATTTCCTTATGTGGTTTTCTATATTGCAAAAGAAAACCGCATTGCTGTAATCGCCTGTTCTCACCAAAAATGAAGGGAAATTGTTTGGCTGGAACGAACATAATTTTATAAAGGCGCAAATTAGATTTTGAGAAACTGATTTTTATTAAGAAAGGTAAAATAAGATGGCACAACCAAAAAAAAGATTAAGCAAAACCGCCAAAGCGGCACTGAAAATTTTAGAAGATTCAAAACTTCTCGCAAACAATAAAGCAAACACCGACTCAAAAGCCGACCAAACTTTTAAGGCGGCTGATTCGGCAGTCAAAACCAGCGTCGCGAATAAAAAGCGGCCGAATAAAAAACGCGGTTAAAATAAATTGACAATTTGCGTGTAAAAATCTGAGTTTAAGCAGATTTCCTTGAACAAACGGCGAGTTTGCGACCACGAAAAAACTGTCAGCGGGTGAATTCAGAGAATGTAAAAGTATGAAAAGAGTTTTGTACATCGTTTTAGTTTTTATCTGGGCATTTTGTCTGAATACGAAAACAGATGCACAAAATTATGCAGTAACGAATACGAATATCGGTTTTAAGTTTCAACAACATCCGATGATCGGGCAGTACATTAACTATTATCAAGGTCGTGGGCGGCAATCGATGGAAACCCGATTGTTTCGCTCAGGACGGTTTTCCAGCACGGCGCGTCGGATTTTTCGCGAGGAAAATATTCCTGAAAATCTTGTTTGGATCAGCCAAATTTCAAACGAATGGAATAATTCAAAAAACGCTTTGTGGTTGATAGACAATTGGATTGCTAAAAAATACGGTTTGCGCCAAACAAAATATCTTGATGAAAAACGAAGTTTTGAACAATCAACCCAAGCGGTTGCCCGATATTTGAAGTTTTTGTCAGAAAAATATGATGATAATTGGGAAATTGTACTTGCCGCTTATTTTTCCGGCGAAACAAAAATTGACCAGGCGATAAGGCGAACAAAAATTAAAAATTTCTGGTTTATTTATCCGTATTTACCTCAGGAAACTCGCAACTTCGTTCCCAATGTTTTAGCGACGATTTTGATCGCCGATAATCGTGAATTTTACAAATTTGAAAATGTTCAAATTGATTCACCCGTTCTTTATGACCGGATTCGAATTGCGCCTTCGATCAGCCTTAAAATGATCGCCGAATTTTCAGACTCAAATCTTGAAACTATTAAATCTTTAAACCCTGAATTGATTTCAACAGTTTCTCCGCCCGTAATCTATGTTGTTCGCGTTCCATTGGGAAAAACAAGTATTTTTGTCGAAAGAATGAAAAGCTATATACAAAAAAACAGACCTCGGAAAAACATATTGCCTAGAGATAGTAAAATTATTATGAAATGACCGCTTAACCCTTAACTTGACCGCTCACAGATTTTTTCTAACCCGTTCGGGAAAACTGACGTATATTCTTTTCAGAAACCGAATTTCGTGGAGAAAAAATCTATGTCAATTAATCGGACGCGCCGCGAATGGCTGAAAATTTCGGCACTTTCGGCAAGTGCTTTGGTTTTTACGCCTTTTAATTTGAAGCCCGAAGCAAACGCGCAGAGCAATTCAAATAAAATTATCAAACTTTCTTCCAACGAAAATCCGTATGGTTTTTCGCCGAAGGCAAAGCAAGCGATTCTCGATTCTTTGGCAGACGGAAATCGTTATGCGAGTCCTGATTTGGTTGCAAAACTTGAGCAGCAAATCGCGACGCACGAAGGCGTGAAGGCGGAAAACGTTGTGCTTGGAACGGGTTCGGGCGAGGTTTTATGTATGGCGGCGATTGCTTTCGGGCAAAAGGAAATCGTCGCGCCGGAGCCGACTTTTCCGTCTTTGATGCGCTATGCCGAAAATCTTGGCGCACGCATTAAATCCGTTCCGCTTAACGAAAAATACGAACACGATTTCGCGGGAATGGCGAAACAAACGAGCGAAAACACTTCGCTCGTCTTTGTTTGCAATCCGAATAACCCGACGGCAAGCATTTCTCCGAACGACGCTCTGCGTTTGTTTTGTAGTGAAACGGCGAAGAAAACGCTTGTTTTTGCGGACGAAGCGTATCTCGAATACACTGCCGATTTCCCGCGAAATTCGCTGATTGATCTGGTCAAAAAAGGCGAAAACATCATTGTTTCGCGGACATTTTCAAAGATTTACGGTATGGCAGGATTGCGTGTCGGGTACGGTTTGGC
>JANLTD010000208.1:0-3133 GCA_031362765.1 Acidobacteriota bacterium
ACCATCCGCTACCGCAGACGGTTCTGACCTTTTGGCACGCGAATCCTTAAAGCATTCGGCACGATCTCAAAGACAGCGGGAAGTTTGCCCGGAAGTTCGCCATCCATTTCGATATGAATTTCTTCATTATTGACGGGCGAAACTTCAACTTTTCGAGCGAGCGTGGCTTTGACTTCCTTCAAATTAAGATGCGAACCGCCGTAAAGTTTATAGGCGTTCAGCAGAATTTTTGCTGTCTTAATATCGCCGATATTGACGACATCGAAAAAACCGTCGTTGATCACCGCATCGGGTGCGATCTTCATTCCGCCGCCGAAATAGCGCGAATTGCAAACGCAGAAATTTATCGTATTCAGCGGTTTTTCTTCCTTATCATCAAATTTTACCCGAACCGTGTCGAAATTCAAACCCAAGACTTCCTGCAAAGTCGAAAGCGCAAAATTCGTTTTGCCGCGCAAAATATCGTGCGGAATCCATCCGACTATGTTTGAAGATTTGACACGCTCGATGATCGAAGCCGACAGACCGAATGACGCGACATTTAAAAAATAACGCGAAAGCTGTTCGTTTTCGTGATTGAGAAAGGTAACTTTGCCGACATCAATCAGTTTTGTGACGCCGTTTCTTAAAGCAACTCCGGCTTCTCTCGTGTCATTCGGAATGCCGATCGTGCGCCTGAAATCGCCGCCCGTGCCGGATGGCAAAATGCCGAATTCAATATCTTTGCCCGATTGTAAAATGCCGTTGGCAACCTCGTTGATCGTCCCGTCGCCGCCGCACGCGATGATAAATTTCCTGCCCTGCGCGGCGCCGCGCAAAGCAAGCGCGATGCCGTCGCCGTGTTTTTTTGTAAAGGCAACCTGAAACGCGCCGAAATGCGCCCGAAAATCCGAGGCTCTTTCAGCCCAGCGCGCTTGGGTTGCGCCGCCCGCCGATTTCGGATTGACGATGACTAGCGGCAACGTTGGGTTTGCGTCGTTATTGATAGAATTGTTCTTTGTTTCTTTTGACAAAATCTATGATGTCCTTGATTTTCTTGAATTTTTCGAGAGTGTAATTCGCTTCTTCGTTGGTCGTGAACTCTTTTCCTTTGTTCACATATATCATATTTTCGCTGTACGGAGCGGTTTTCGCACTGCACATTCCGGCAATTATTACATCAGTTAAACCGTCTTCGTCCAAATCCTCAAACGCCACGCCTTCGGCCCAACAACCGGTTGTCACGCCGTTAAAAGGACTCGGGAATTGATAAATTTGTTTGCCGTCTTTGTAAATATAAAACTCCGAACCGAGGGGCGGGTTTTTAAATTCGGGGTCGTGTGTTGTCACAAAACAAGCGTTTTTAAAAGGTTCGAAATCAAATGCGAACGTTTGTTTTTTGTCTATCGCTTTTCCCGAAATTTTGACATCGGAACAATCGGTTTTATCGCCGGATTTTGATGTTTCGGCCCTTTTATCAGTTTGATTCGAACTCGCATTTGAGCCTCTATTGACTGCAGAAGTATTTTGCCCATTGGTCGGTCTTGATTCGGCGGAATTCGATTTTTCGCTGTTTGAACTCAAAGAACACGCACTGAAACACAATGCGGTTAGAAATAATATGACTGATAGTTTTTTCATCTGAAATCAATTTCGAGGGTTTTGTTGCTTTAATTGGTTTAACTTTTTTCCGAAATTAAGTCAATCAAGAATTGTTCACATAAATCAATAACTTTGTTTTTCAAATAGACGGATATGGTAATGTGTTGTTAAAATTTACTACGGCTTAATAACTTATTATTTAAGGAAAAACACTTGCGAGTTGCGGTTATATCTGCGGAAGCAGTTCCATATTCAAAAACAGGCGGTTTGGGCGATGTTGCGGGCGCGTTGCCGAAGGCTTTATGTGCCGTCGGCGAAGATGCTTTTCTGATCACGCCCTGTTACCGACAAACCAAAGGCGAGCATATTTGGCGCACGGCAATTGACGATCTCCGGGTTGATTGGCGAGGCGGCAAATATCCAGCTAAAGCATTTTACTCGGAAGCAAACGGCTCGCCGACCTTTCTGATTGACGCGCCTGCTTTTTTTCATCGCGATTCGATTTACGGTTATACCGAAGATCACGAGCGGTTCGCATTTTTCAACACCGCTGCGCTGGCTTTGATCAAACGGATCGGCGCGCCGCCCGATATTGTTCATCTCAACGATTGGCACTGCGGTTTTGCGGCGGTCGAAATCGCTCATCTTCGCTATTGGGATGCGTATTGGCGAAATACACGAACCGTGTTCTCGATTCACAATATGGCGTATCAAGGCGCGTTTGACGCGGGTGAATTATGGAAATTCGGCTTTTCGTCAGATTTTGAACGCAACGCTTTTGCCTTTAACGGGCACGCTTCGGCGATGAAGGCGGGACTCGCTGTTTCGGATATGCTTTCGACCGTTTCGCGTCGTTACGGTTATGAAATTCAACAGCCCGAAAACGGTTACGGACTTGACTGGCTCGTGCGGCAGCGGTCAAATCGTTTGATCGGAATCGTCAACGGCGTGGATTTTGACGTTTGGAATCCGGAAACCGATACGGCTTTGAACACGCATTTTAACGCGTATCAACTGGAAAGCAAACAAACCTGTAAAAAAGAACTCCTCGAACAATTTGCTTTGCCTGTGAATTTGGAAAGACCGATCTTTGCCAACATAACCCGGCTCACCGGTCAAAAGGGAATTGATCTGATGATGCAGGTCGCCGGAGAAATTCTGGCAACCGGCGCATATATCATCTCGCTTGGTTCAGGCGAACAGATTTACGAAGATTTCTGGCAGAAACTTCGCAACTACGCCCCGCGCCAGGTCGGTGTTTTTCGCGGTTACAATGAAGATCTGGCGCATCAGATCGAGGCCGGCGCGGATATGTTCATGATGCCGTCAAAATTTGAGCCGTGCGGATTAAATCAAATGTACAGCTTGCGCTACGGAACTGTTCCGATCGTTCGCGCGGTCGGTGGTCTCGACGATACCGTTCAAAATTTCGATGCGGTCAGCGGCACCGGCAATGGTTTCAAATTCGGCGAATACCAAGCCGACAAATTTCTGGAAAAGATCTACGAAGCACTATTTGCCTATTACGACAAAGACGCCTGGCGAAAACTGC
>JANLTD010000759.1:0-3443 GCA_031362765.1 Acidobacteriota bacterium
GAGAAGAGATGGCAGAAGATCAGCCACCCGGAAAAACTAAAGGAAGTAAAATTACCAGAAAAAGAGATTTAGAGAAGTAAGGAAAGGAAGCAAAACAAGGAAGGCTATAAATTCATTTCCACAACATTTGACACGACCTCAAACTCTTTGGCAGAGAATATTTCATCTTAAAACGCCGGATGAATTGGCTTTTCGGAAAAGAAAATTTCGCCGGGGTGATTGACAAAACTGAACTTAAATATTCCGTGATCAAACACCAATCGATTTTGCTTCGTCCATTAAAAGACGTCGAAATGTATTTACAGCATAACAAAATTACGAACTTACGGCTGGCAATAAACAAGATCAACGGTGTTGTTATCAAACCGGGACAAACTTTTTCGACCTGGAAACTGGTCGGCCGACCGACAGCCAAAAAAGGCTATCTGGAAGGATTGGTCTTAATGAACGGAAAGATCTCGACGGGAATTGGCGGCGGTTTGTGCCAGCTCGGCAACCTGATTTACTGGATGGCTTTACACACCCCGATGACGATCACCGAGCGATGGCGGCACGGTTTTGACGTTTTTCCGGATGTCAACCGCAAAATTCCTTTTGCCTGCGGCGCGACGCTTTCATACAACTACATTGACTTAAAAATCAAAAACGACACGACCGAACCGTATCAGATAAATCTCTGGCTCGACGAAGAACATCTCAACGGAGAAATAAGATCAGAATTTGAACCGGAATATGAATACGAAGTATTTGAATCCGACCATTTGATCAAAATTCAATTCTGGGGCGGCTATACGCGACATAATAAGATCTGGAAAAGAAGAAAAAGCAAAGTTGACGGCACAACAGAAGAAGAATTGGTGACGGAAAATCAAGCGATTATGATGTATCAACCTTTGCTGAAAGAATAATTATCCTCTGACCAACAACAGTATTCTAAATATCAGTTATTTTTTGACATCAAAAATTGAGACGAGAAATGAAATATATATACAGTTTTTTATTAATGATCGTTGTTTTGACGATTGCCGGTACGCAAATTATCAAAGCTGACGAATGTAAAGTAACCGATCCGACGGGAACGCCGCTTAATGTCCGAGCTTCGCCAAACGGACGGATTTTGCAGACCATAAAGAATGACACGATCGTTGTTATCGAACAAACAACTTACGATTCAAAAAATCGCCCTTGGGTGCAAATCAGTCAATCTGTCGGAAACGGACGCAAAATTTTGTTATGGGTTTTTCGTGAATTTATAAGTTGTTACTCAACAAAACAAGCAACTCCAAAAGAAAATTGGAAAATTTTCTTCTCCAAGTTTAAGAGTGCAGTTGAAAATCGTGACGAGATGATTCTGGAAGAAATGACGAGCGAAACAATATGGTGTTCTGAATGGAAATTTTGCGACCCGGAAAATGATTCCGATACTCGCAGCATAATTTTTAAGGCATTAAGAAAAAACAATAATCGTGGATGGCTGCAACTTAAGAATTTCGTAAACAACGGTAAAGAGTTGAAGGATATATACTCCGACACTGATAAAATAATCGCTTTAGGCAACGATCCTAAATGTGATGATTTAGGAATTTGGTTTGAATTCAAAAATGAGCAATGGCTTTTTACAGGTTTTAGCATAGCCGGTGGTTGCGGACCATAAAGCGGTAAGTTTGAAAAGATTTCCAGTATCAAAGCTTGGAGAAAAATATTAAGCGGCAAAAGATAATTATCATTTTTATTGGATTTTTCTTTCTTGGCGTTTCAAGCCAAAGTGAAAACACACGGATTCAGCAAAAAAATGAAAAAGGAAAATGGCAGACGTATCGCCCTAACTGTACAAGAAGTCTTTCGGTTTGCTTACAGAAGTCATCAAAGATACGGAAAATCTGAAATTGCCGCAAAACAACATTAAACTAAGAAATCGGAAACTCGCAACTGATTCATTTTAGGTGGATGCGGCGAATAATCGAAATATCAGGCAAAACTTTAATACCGAAATCGGGAGAAAATATGATTTGGAAAAAAACAGCGGCTTTATTTTCTAGTTTGGTAATTGCTTCGTTTGCAATAAGTTGGCAAATTGGTTTTGGAATCGAAACCAAGCCCGCGTTCACTGAAATAAAAACTCAAATGCCGGATGTTTCGCCTGAAGTGCGTGAAAAAGCATTTGGTTTGCTGAAGGAGGTCTTGACTGAATCCGAAAATCTGAAAGGCAATTCAAGCAAGCTGCAAATGCAAATCGAGATCGCTGATTTGCTTTGGGAAAAGGATGAAGCGAAAGCAAGAACAATATTTTCGACAGTTTTTTCCAAAGCCCAAAACGACGATTGTTTTTGCCAAATATCGTCAGACGAGAATATCCAAAAGATTGCAGCCCGCGATTCCAAACTAGCGATGAAAATTAATTATTTGGTGATGGGCGTGGAAACGATTGATGTGATCTTTGAAACATTTCTTAAACAATATCCCGAAGAAGCCCTGGAAAAATCCAAGACAAGTCTGGCAAATAACTTTGCCGAGAATCTTTATCTCAACCGCGGCTACGAAAGTTACTATCAAAAACGCGTTGGGATTTTAAATAGGCTTGAACTGATTCACGCTCAAAATTCAAAAGATGGTGCCGATTTTGCCAAAGCGATTTTAGCAAAGTTGAAAGATAATAAATTGAATGTTAATTCAATTATATTTGAATCGAATTCTGCATCGAAGCCTAGAAATATACCTGATGGTCCAATTTCAAATACTTATTCGGAAAGAAAATACTCAACAAATACCCTGAGAAATTCTGTTATGAATAAGCCGGCAAATTTTTCTGTCCCAACTTCAAATATTATTAGAAACACCAAGATCAACAACGTTGAGTTTTCAAAGGTCCGGGATTTTTTTGAAATTGCAATTGCTTCAAAAAAATCCACCGGGGATGATCAAACCCAAATGCTGACCGAAAGCGAACTCGGCGAGTTAGCAAAGCTAATGGTTAATACACTGATTGCATCGAAAAGATTCAACAGTTATGAAGTTCAGGGAATTTACAATGAGCTAAAAAAATATGCCCCGCAGGAATTCTTGAAGATGGAAAAAACACTGCCGCCCAAACAATTACAAGAGATAAAGAAACCAAGAATCACAATATATAATCTACCTTACTCTCCAGAGATAAGAGAATCAAACGAAATGATTCCCGCTCCGAAAAATGAAACCCCTGCCGAAAAAGAAGAAAGAGAATTTGTAAATAATGTCAGATATTACTCCCGGGTTACAAGCTACTGCGGCATTGAGAACGAGGCGATAACCTTCGCCCGAATCCCTGACAAAAATAAATATCCCGATTTAGTTGAACTTTTTCAAGATTATATGCCGGTTGCGAATGCCAAAACAGGAAATATCAAAGAACTTCACAAGTATCTGGAAAAAGAATCCGACAATGTAAAGAAAATACAACTTTTAAG
>JANLTD010000763.1:0-2798 GCA_031362765.1 Acidobacteriota bacterium
CGCCATCCTCTTTGACAAATTTGTGAGTTAGCCATCCGGTTAAGGTTTTACCGCCTATTGTCGAAACCTGCTCAATGTCAATAGTTGCATTATCGCCCTGAATTTTTTCTCCTCGCAGATTCGGCATCTTTTTTAGATAGTCGGGTGAGTTAAACAGACCCAGCAGTAATTTGTCGGGTGTCAGATTCTGTGGCTTAACTTGATCTTCCAACTGTTTGAGTGCACTTTTCGATAATGTCTTCTTGAACGCGGCTACATCTTTATTTTTAACAGCTTCGACTTGCATTTTTACGACGGCAGTGGGACTCTCCTCCAAAGTCTCTGCTACTTTATTGCACGCAGTCGCAAAAAGCAGGATAAGTGCGGGAATTAACATAATAATGGGGAGTTTCCGATTCTTTGGGTTTGCGAACTTATTGACATCGTTGTTATTCATTTAATTTTCCTTAAATTCTTTATTAGAAATTGTTGCGAATCTAATCCTTAAGCCCTTTCGCAATTTTAATTATCAGGTTGTTTGCTCCCATCGAAATTGACGTTTGATTTGGCTTTGAGGCGTTCGAACTCCTTATCCAAATCAGTTACGGTAGCAACAATTTCGGTTTCACCAAAACCGATTTTTCTTCTTCCGCCTGTAAAGGCATTATCCTGGTATTTTGTTTCAAGTCGGGTTAAATACGCATCCCAAAATACTGCAAGAACATGGTAATCTTCCTGCAATTTTTTAACTTTTGCTTGTGTATTCTGTAAATTTTCCTCCAACTTGTCAAACTTAGACTTCGCCGTATCCCAGAGAGGTTTGAGTTCTTTAGCTAATTTATCACTAAGTTCTTTTTCTTTATCATAATAATTTTTGGCTAGTTTATTATGGGGAGCAACTACGTCAGAATTAAAGGCCCGAACTTTAGTATTCCAAGAGTCGACCGCTTCTTTTGAAGCATTTGCACCGGGATCTTGTTTTACCAATTCAGCTTTTTTTTCATCCACATTCTTCCCGGATTCATTAAGTTTCACTTCTTCCTTGGCGTGTTCAACAATTTCTTTTGAAATAGGTTCATATGCTTTGCTATATGCCTGGAATTCGGAACTGGCGGCAAATTCTTCTTTCAGCGGTAGCCGATTTGCCAAGTCTGCTTTTAGGGTGTCGAGTTCTTTTTTGATACAATTTCCAGCGGTTTCCGCCGTTCTCACACCTTGTTTTGTGCTGGTAGCAGACAATAAATCATTTGGAGACGGTAATTTAAAGGTAGCCCCGCCGCAGTCAACATCAAAAGTTTTGCCGGCAGTATCCTACTGTGCCTGAATTGAAACCACAAAACTGAGCCAAACAAAACTGCAAATAAAGAAAATGTTTTTAATATTTGACCCAAACAGGATTGGTAATAAGAAATATTGTTGCATAAAGTTGCTCTCTCACAAAAATTTCTACCCTTGCTCTATTTAGAATTTACTTTATTGTCCTCAAAAGTTCAACACACCTGTCAACATATCCTTATAATGTAATGAGCAAAGCTAAGATCTCACCTTGAAATAAAACACACGCTAATTAACCATCCAATTTTATCCTGTGCAAAAACTAGTCTTTTTGGTCGTTCTACTCTTTTTTCAGTTTAACCCCCAAATTAGAATTATTTCGCAATCGTTTTACAGGTTTTTGGACATCGTTTGAATTAGACAAAACGGTTGAACTGTCTAATAAAAATTTCGAAAAACAAATTGCCAGAGAAGAAATTAACCGGCGAGATGTGACGGGCGTTCAACGCCACACGTCGCCGGTTTTGATTGATTGTTGTCCGTTTGTTGCGGATCGGCAAAAAGGACTTTTAGATATTTTTATCTGTTCCGGTCACTGCCTCATTTCCGGGTTATCCGCTGAAGTCGCCGATCCGTGCATCCGCGCATTGGCGTTATTTCACGGTTTCGGTGCCTCCTCCGTTTTTGCGGATCGGGCGTTTGCGATCCGATTTGCGCGTTCCGCCGATCATTTCAAATTCGTTGCTGTCGCAGCCGAATTTGAACTCCGCGCCTTTTAATGAGCGCGTCGCGAGATCGTTCATCCGCTCGATCAATGCTTCGATCTCGTTCGATTTTTCATCAACCTGAGCGAGCATCGTGTTGTATTCGCTGATCGCATTCGTCACCGCCGTGACTGATGCGGTCAGTGTTTCAACCGAAACTCCGCTGCCGAGGTCGAGTCTTTCATCAACCGAAACCATTCCGTTGACCCGCTGTTGTGCCGTCTGCACTTCTTTCGGGATTGATTTTCTTAATCTTGACATAACAAAAAAGTCCTCTACTTACTGGTTGTTTTTTAACTAATCTGAGCGTTAATTCCTGATCCGTGAATTAACAAACGTCTTTAGCCAAAATGTTTTGGGGAAGTCG
Source organism: Acidobacteriota bacterium (assembly GCA_031362765.1). Classification (GTDB taxonomy): domain Bacteria; phylum Acidobacteriota; class Blastocatellia; order Pyrinomonadales; family Pyrinomonadaceae; genus JAFDVJ01. Next base: position 2,386 of record JANLTD010000763.1, read on the forward strand.
GGAGCCATTCGATTTGGGATTTGGGATTGCGGATTGCGGATTTTCATTGAAATGGACGGTTTCGACATCGGCGCAATTGTCCGCCGCTGACAGCATCTTCCATTTTTTGATCAAATCCAACATCCCAAAACGCAAATCCCGGATCGAAATTGCTTTTCACAACCTGACAACAATTTTGCGAAAGTGAAAAACAAACAACCGAAACCCTGAAAGCTTTAACCAAAACCTCGAAAGCTTTAACCAAAACCCTGAAAGCTTTAACCAAAACCTCGAAAGCTTTAACCAAAACCTCGAAAGCTTTAACCAAAACCCCGGAAGCTTTAACCAAAACCTCAGAAGCTTTAACCAAAACCTCAGAAGCTTTAACCAAAACCCCGGAAGCTTTAACCAAAACCCCGGAAGCTTTAACCAAA
>JANLTD010000782.1:0-4816 GCA_031362765.1 Acidobacteriota bacterium
GATTAAATAGACGCAGCGCCCTTGTAAATGCGAGATACGGATCTTTTGCCCGTAGGATCGAAATGTCACGTCGATCGCAAATTTCTTTCTCGTTGAGAAAGATCGCGCTTGCTTTGGTGGTTTGAATTTGCGGCGTATATCTCGGATTTGCGAGAAATGTGATGTCGTTCGCCCCGGCAAGTTCGAGTCCGGCAGCCCTCGAAATCTCTAAATCCGGATCGCCTTGTGCAATGTTTGCAAAGGTTTGCGCGGCTAGTTCGTGTAATTTCATAATGATAATAATGTTGTTTAAATATGTGCCAAAAATGTTTATACTTTAAGTTACCTAAAAGTTTTTAGTTCGTCCAAAAATTGACAATGCAGGGCGTAAATAGTTGCAGCTTGCATTAATCCAACCTAAACAGCTTTCATAACAAGGAGTAAACCAGTATGAGTGAAAAAATTCTAACGCAAACCAAAGAAATTTACACGGCCGATGATTATTTAAAGTTTCAACGGATCGAAGCCGATGTCAAACAAGAGCATTCAAACGGCAAGGTTATGAGTTCGATGGGATCGAGCCGGCGCCACAATTTGATCGGAAGCAATACGACAATTGCGATCGGCAGCCGTCTGCGCGGACATAAATGCGAAGTTTATGTCAATGATATGCGCGTCAAGCTTGCGCCGCATAATTATTGTTATCCGGATGTCGTGATCGTCAACGGCGAACCGAAATTCGAGGGTACAGAGCTCGACATTTTGCTAAATCCGACGGTGATCGTTGAAATAATGTCGCGGACAACTATTTTTCACGACAAAACGGAAAAGCTCGACCGATATCTGGCGATGGAGAGCGTGCGTGAAATCTTGCTGATCAAAGAAGAAGAAATGCGAACCGAGCATTATCATAAGCAAATCGCCAATCAATGGGTGTACAAAATTTACACCAATCGTGAAGATGTTGTTTCGATTGATTCGATCAATTGCAAAATGTCCTTAAGCGAAATTTACGCGCAAATTAAATTCGATTGAGCTACGAAAATATCTCAGGTTTTTTTCAATTAATGAACTGATATCCGTGAAGTTTGAAAGTTCTCGTTTAAAATTAGGGTTTTTTAACAGCGTTTATTTTGACATTATCAGCTATCAGCTATTTTGAAGATAAACGGTTGATTTTCGGAATAACTGAACACCAATTCTTCGCCTTTGACTACTTTGAACAATTCCCGGGTTTTTTTCAGCAAAAGTAATGCCTCATTAAAAAGTTAAAGAAAGAGCTATTGGCGGAGCACACAGGCGAAATAAACTTGAGAGTTAAGCGTTTATCTTTTATCCCGAACAAGTGAAAACTGAAAGGCGATATCAGCAGTATTTTCCTGCTTTAAGTTCAATAAAATAAGTGATGTTACGAAAATGACTTTGAGCCGTTTTTTATGCGGCTTTCGGCGAAGCGGCACACCGCTTCGCCGCCTCGCCATTTATGGCGCGGTCAGCAAATTGAATCCGGGTTGCAGGGCGTTTTAAGGTCCTTTTGAAAATCATCAATTATTAAACCGCGCCTTAAATGGACGCGGTTAACTGCCGCGAAACGCGGAAAACCCCGGATGAATCCAGCTAAAAAATATTTCTGCGTAACATCAGTAAAATAAATAATAAATCTGTCATTTGACTGAAGAATAATATTACTCTAATCTCGTATTGAAAATGACAATCACTTTCATTAAGAGATTAGAGTAATATTTTAGATTGAAAAACTAAATTCGACTAAAAGCACAAAAGAGAATCTTTGCGGTGCAAATATATGAATAAAATGGAGCGAAAAATTTTATTGCGGGTAACTTTTATCGTGACGTTGTGCGTCGTCAATGCTTTCGGGCAAACGACTGATTTAGCAGGTCGGGTAGTTGACGAAAACGGAGCGGAAGTTGCCGGAGCGAATGTTGTGTTGAAACAACAAGGCATTAGTTTTGAACGATTTGCAGTGACTGATCAGTCCGGGGATTTTAGCTTTGACCGATTACCAAACGGGAGTTTTGAAATCAGCATTAACGCCAAAGGTTTTGCCACAGAAACGCAAAAAATTTCGACGGGAAATAAAATCGAAATCACGCTCCGTCCTGAAAGAGTTGCCGAATATGTCGCCGTTACTTCAAGCTCGTTAGCCGGAACATCGTCAGCATTGGAACAAACGGCAGGCTCGATTCAAACTATTGATAAGTTTCAGCTTGAGCAATCTCGGGTCTTTAATTTTTCTGAAGCCTTGAGAAAAATTTCGGGCGTTAATGTGCGTGATGAAGAAGGTTTTGGCTTGCGTCCGAATATCGGAATTCGCGGAACAAACCCGACTCGCTCAACCAAAGTTTTACTTCTCGAAGACGGGCTTCCGTTAGCTTACGCCCCATACGGCGACAATGCTTCATATTATCATCCGCCGATTGAACGCTTTGAATCGATCGAAGTGCAAAAAGGTTCGGGGCAAATTGCTTTTGGTCCCGTCACTGTTGCCGGATTGATCAATTACATTACGCCGAATCCACCAGAAAAAACGATGTTTTCGTTGAAACTAATTGGCGGCAATCGTGATTATTTTAACGGTAACGCGCAGTTCGGCGGAACATATGGAAAAACGGGCGTAATTGTTAATTTCAGCCGCAAACAAGGTGAAGGCGCACGCGAAAATGTTCGGAGCGAATTGAATGATCTCAGCTCGAAAATTGTCCAAACTCTCAATGACAAAAACATTATAACGGCGAAATTCTCATTTTTTAATGAAGACTCACAAGTAACTTATTCAGGTTTAGTTGAAGCCGAATATGCGGTTAATCCGCGTCAAAATCCGTTTTTGAATGATGCCTTTAAGGGTTGGCGGACGGGATTTTCCCTTCAGCACGTTGCAGTTTTTAACTCAAAAATGAATTTGACGACCAGTTTTTACAATAATTATTTTTCGCGTGACTGGTGGCGGCAATCTTCAAATTCGGCTCAACGCCCGAATCGGCTGACGGTCGATACCGATTGTCTTTCGATGGCAGATCTTTACACAACCTGCGGAAATGAAGGGCGGCTTCGTGATTACAGAACCTCTGGCATTGAACTGCGTCTTAATGCCCAATTTGAATTTGGGACAGTTCGCAATGATTTGAATTCAGGTTTTCGTTACACACGTGAAAATCAAGAACGGATTCAGAAAAACGGAAACGTTCCGACTGCTCGTGAAGGCGTTATTGCTGAAAACAATAATCGCAAAAACGAAGCTGTTTCAGGTTTTATTCAAAACCGGTTTATTTACAAGGATGTGGCATTTACAGCAGGTGTCCGCATTGAAAAGATTGATTACAGCCGTATGAACCGCCTGAATAATGCAACCGGAAACGCCGAAATCATCCAGGTAATTCCGGGAATTGGCATAACTTTTAATGCTTTCAAAAATACGACTATTTTTGCCGGAGTTCATCGCGGATTCGCCCCGCCGAGAACGGAAGACATCATTTCAAATACGGGCGGAGTTGTTGACCTTGATGCTGAAAAAAGTTGGAATTATGAAGTTGGCGTGCGCACTCGTCCGATTTACGGAATTTCTCTGGAATCAACCTTTTTCCGCACAGATTACGAAAATCAAATCGTTCCGGCAAGTGTCGCGGGCGGAGTCGGTTCGGCTTTCACTAACGGCGGAAAAAGCCTGCATCAAGGATTGGAATTTTCGGCTCGGATTGATTCATCCGGCATTTTCAAAACCGGCTACAATATTTATTTTCAAAGCAACTACACAAACCTTTTTGATGCGAAATTTCAAGGAATTCGTTTGAGCTCGGTTTCGGGTTTTACTAATGTTTCGGTCAGCGGAAACCGTCTGCCCTACGCCCCGAAAAATATTCTCAATGCCTCAGTTGGTTACGCTTATCAAAATTTTGATATTTTTGTCGAGAACAATTACATTGACAGCCAGTTTTCGGATGATTTGAACACAATTAACCCGATTGCCAACGGACAGCGCGGCGTAATCCCAAGTCAAATTTATTGGAACGCGACCATCAATTATCGGGTTGAAAAACTGAAAAGTGTTTTCTTCGTAACCGTGAAAAATATTTTTGACCGAATCTTTATTGTTGACCGTTCACGGGGAATTTTGCCCGGCAGTCCGCGGCTTTTACAGGCTGGTTGGAAAGTTAGTTTTTGATTCAATAGTTGAGCCGGAATCAATGGAAAACTCTTTTCAACCGGTAAACTTTAGATAGAAGATTTTTTGTCAAAATCCCGGTCAAGATCATTACTGAGCAGACTATATATTGCAAGGGTTTTGAAAACTTAGCACATCTGCCTGTGCGCACAAAAGAAAGAAAGCATTTTGTTCGGTCTTTTACTTACCATTTTACAATAAATTTATCGGGTCAATTTCGACATTGACAATCCGCAGATCGCAAAACTTTTCCTGCGCGTCGTGAAGTGCGAGATCGAGAGCTTCGCGGAGCTTTGCGCGGTTCGTTGCTTTGACCAGAATCTGCAGGCGAAATTCATTTTTTAATCTGGCTAAGGGGGCGGGCGCGACTCCCAAAATTCTACACATATTTTCTCTATTGGCTTTTTGCAGACAATCTTTCAAGATCTGTGCGTTATCAAAAGCGTAATTGTAATTCGTGTGTTTGATCATGATCGAAGCCAGCGCGACAAATGGCGGATAAGCCAATTTACGGCGAAACTCGATCTCTTCATTGTAAAACGCGTCGTAATCCTGTGTCTGCGCGTGTTTGAGCGCGTAATGTTCGGGATAATAAGTCTGAATCAAAACTTTTCCCTGCAAACTGCCGCGGCCGGCGCGACCGGCAACCTGCGTTAG
>JANLTD010000815.1:0-2852 GCA_031362765.1 Acidobacteriota bacterium
AATAGCCGTCAAGCTACTAGAGCTACACAAAATACAAAAAGATCTTCATATTAAAGTTTTGTGTCTTTGTGGTGAAAATGTAATTTATGAAAAAGAGACTTTCGGAAATTCACCCGATCTTTTACCGGACACGGATCAAACAAAAGCGGCTGTTTCGACACCTCGCCGATCTGCCGCGAAGTTTCGCATCCGAGATCCTGACCGAAGATCTGCCCTTTAATTGTAAAAAGCACCAGTCTTTGTTGCGGCGCAAGCTCGGGAATTCCGCGCCGGAACTACAGGAAAACAAGATCGCCAACCTCAAGATCGCGTGCCCAACGATCAACGGGCTTTTGATCAAACCGAATCAGACTTTTTCCTTTTGGCGGCGCCTTGGCGAAGCAACCGCCGAAAAAGGTTATGTCGAAGGAATGCAGCTTTCGCGCGGCGAAGTTGTGCGCGGCGTCGGCGGCGGTTTGTGCCAGCTCGCCAATCTGCTTTATTGGATGGCGCTTCACACGCCGCTTGAAATCACCGAGCGGCATCATCACAGTTTCGATCCGTTTCCGGACGAAAACCGCACTTTGCCTTTCGGCAGCGGTGCCGGCGTCTTTTACAATTACATTGATCTGCGTTTTTTCAATCCGACCGAACATACGTTTCAAATAAAACTCCACCTGACGGAAAATCACCTGAAAGGCGCGATTCTTTCAAAAGATGAAATCACTTACAGCTACCACGTATTTGAAAAAAACCATCAATTCCGACAGGAGAACGGAAAGAATTACCGCGAGAATGAGATCTGGCGCGAGATCATTGACCGCAAGACGGGCAATCGAATAAACGAAGAACTTCTTGTCAGGAATTTCGCAGAAGTAAAATACGAATTGAATTTTGCCCCGCAAGCGTGTAATTTGTAAAAAGCCCTTATTTAGACATTTATTAATATTATGAGCAACGAATTTGATTTTGAGAGCGAAGATGTAGGTTTTGAAAATTTTGACGGCGATTTTGACGATTTTGAAGAATTTGCCGAAATTGAAGACGAAGAAGTGCTGGTGCGAACCGCCGTTTTGTCCAAAAACAATATGATCGCGCTGTTGTGTATAAAAACGGCGACCGAAGGCGGCGCGATCTGCCGCGTGGATCCGCGTGAAGCCCAACCCTCCGTGCAGATCTACGACAATCCCGAAAAAGCCGTCGAATGGTTTAACAAAAGTCTCCGCACAAGTCATCAAAACGGCTGGAAGATCGTCTATGACGGTTTGCCGCTTCTTGGTTAGTTGCGAGTGGAGAGTGGAGAGTAGAGAGTCCGAGGATTTTCTCTCCACGCTCCACTCTCCACTCTCTACTTATGATTTTGACAATTGACATCGGCAATTCTACCACCAAAATCGGCGCGTTTGATAACGAAGACCTCATCAAACGCCTGACAATTCCGACCATTCGCAGTAAAAACGCCGATGAAATTTATGATTCGCTGAAGGATGAAATAAACGGGCAATTTTCGGCCGTCATTATTTCGTCTGTGGTGCCAGAATTGAATGATTCGTTCCGCACGCTCGGCGAACGATATTTCGATCAAACCCCGTGTTTCGTCAATCATACATTCGATTTCGGCTTCAAAATAAACTACGATCCGCCCGAAAATGCCGGTGCTGACCGGCTTGTCGCCGCCTTTGCGGCACGCGAAAAATACGGTGCGCCGGTGATTGTTTGCGATTTCGGAACAGCGACGACGATTGATGCCGTCAATTCAAAAGATGAATATCTTGGTGGCATTATCACGCCCGGAATAAGTACTTTATCGGAAGCACTTTTTATGAAAACGTCGAAACTTCCGCGTGTTGAAATAAAAAAACCCGCGACGGTTATCGGTAGTTCAACCGTCAGTTCAATTCAATCGGGCATCTTTTACGGTTACATTGGTCTGACGGAAGGAATTTTGCAAAGAATGATCGTTGAGCTCGGTGAAAAACCCAAAATCGTCGCAACCGGCGGGTTTGCAAAGCTGATCGCGGAAACCAGCGAACTGATTGAAATTGTTGACGAAAATCTGATGCTCGAAGGTTTGCGGCTGATTGTCGAGAAAAACAAGGTTTGAAATTCAGGTATTTTGAAAAGTTCAGAGTTACGGCTTCAGCCGTGAAACCGCCAGCGAAGCGCGGCGGTTTCTCACGCATAAATTCGTAACTCTGAACAAACAAAAAGCCGATAAACTTTTACTCATCTGCTTCATTTCCTACCGAACCGCAAAGTTCGCTGAGAGAGTTAAAATTAAAAATCTAAACTCCGCAACTGGCCGTCAATAGTTTGATTTCGACGACTTTGTTGCCTTTGATTTCATACGCGCTTGCTCCGCTGCCCTCGTAATATTCACCAAAAGCGACGACTTCCATTTTGCCGTCGCCATTTAGATCGGCGATCGCGGAAATTTCAAAACGGCTCGGCGCACCGAATTCGATTCTCTTTTTCACATATTCTTCGGAAATCATGATATTCTGAGCCTTTCCCGCGACGACTTTTCTAAGCAAAACAAACGAATAATTATTTGCGGCAACTTGCGGCTGAATACTTCCGCCGTAAGAGCTCGCCGTTAAAAGAACTTCGTCCACGCCGTCGCCGTCGAGATCAACGCGGACGGCTTGTTCGATTGTTGCTTTGGCTCTCGGCAACCCTTTTAAGCGGAGAATGCCCGAAACAACTTTCAAATAGCTTTTATCGGTCAAACTGATCGGTTTCAACGCACGCGGAAGCGGATTCCAACTAATGTCATCGCCGATGGCGATGCCTTGACGTTCTTCCCGATCCTGACCAATATAATAAAAGTCTTCGCACGGATCATTGTCAGAAGCATTAATCGTTGTCGCAAA
>JANLTD010000842.1:0-2665 GCA_031362765.1 Acidobacteriota bacterium
TTCCGACCGTCAAATTCGACGTGGTTTCTTAATCAGACAAATGCGGGAGTCGGCATTGTGACCTTCGGAATCGCGGGCGATCTGGCCGTCCCGAATGCTTTTGTTCCCTAAACATGGCTTTAGCGGATATTACGCGTGGAAAGAATCATCATTTCTATTCGGCTTCGGGGCGTTGAAATTAGATTTGTTTTGCAAACTCTTTGAAAGCTTGTCAAGCGAGTGCGATTACAATTGGCAGTTTTTCGTCCAATCTTCGGTGGCAAGGTAATTGACTTAATAACAGCGGTTCATTTCAGGGAGTTTCCCGCGTTGCAAAGTATATTTACCAATTGCCTGCTTGGTTTCCAACAAGGTAACGCTGAGCGTCATAGTATCGCCGGAAATTTTTCCGACATATCGTGCCGGTTGCCGTATTTGTTTATCATCAATATTGACCGGACCGGCTTGCCGTGCGACGTGAAATCCGTCCGCCGTAAAATTTCCCGATACATCGATCATTAAAGACTTATCTATTTGACCATCAGCGCAGTCATATTCTATGGTTACTCCATTGGCTGCAACATTCAAGATAATATGGTCTGCTCTCCAGATGCCGGGTGGAACTGCAATAAGTTTCGTGGTCATATTTTTTTGTTTTTGTTTCTTTTTACCTATATATTTGGGGGGCGTTGCGGTTTGAAAATATCCATCAGTCAAATTGCTGCCATTCTTGAAGTTTTCCAAAGAACCGGCATCTTTTGCCCTAGATAAAAACGAGGCAGTAAAGAATAATGTAAATAAAGTAAAGAAAACAAAGCCGGGATTTTTGAATATTTTGAGTCGATTCATACTTTTAATTTTACTGGTCTCGTATTTCTCAAATGATAACTTCATTTTTAGAACCAAACATATCATTTGTTGCACGTGTGGGCGACGCGATGCGCAAAAAAAAGTCTGGCGGCGAAAGGCTGATTATCTGAATTTTCTAAAAAACAAAAGCAAAACCATTGCTATTTAGGAACTAAACATCGCGACCATCAAATTCTCTTTTCAGATTGCTGCAGTTCCGTTTGAGTGCTAAACTTGCAAATTACTGACCGTGCTCTAAAAATTGCATTTGTGTTGAATACAATACATTCGCAAATTTTGGGCAAAATCAAAATACCGAATTGTTGAAAATAAAAGGCTTCAAAAATTAACCGAAAATTTGAAGATAATTAATGTAACTTCTGTAAAAATCAGAACCAAATTTAATTACCATAATGTTTTTGACCGTATTAATTAAATTGATCAACCAGGTGTCTTTTTCGATTCCAACGAAAATCGGACCCTCCGGAACTGATTCATTCTGTGTCCGGACCTCTTCGATCTATTCAAATCTTCAGCGAGCCATAAGTCCGATCCGGGCGATCAAAACCGTTTCACGAACAGAATTGTCATCGATCGGGGTTTTGTGCAAACGGTTGATTCCACGCCATTTTCCAACCAATTTTTCAAATAATTCGGGGACGCTTAGATAAATTTTACCGTAGTTTTTAAGCATAATTAAAAAACTCCGCGCCCGCCGGGTTTTTGGTCTGACATATGCTTCCGACATTCGGAACACCGGCCGGCGGCGAGACGATGGTGCCGCTTGCCGATTCATCCGCGTCGGCGGCCGCGGCTTGAATATTGAATTGCGGCGCCGGACTGTTTTGGCCAAACCATTCAGGTTTCATTTCAAACATTCCACCGATATCATATTTAGGGTCAGAGCCAAATTCACGATAAAGATTATCCTCTCCGGCGGCAGCGTTCTTTTTGTATTCCCAACCGAATTCTTTCTCATAAAATGCTCGAGACGCCTCAAGATAACTTGCGGCGATCGCAGTCCGGCAAAATTCGCCGTGTTTTGGCATCAAGATCGTTTGTTCAGCCGCAGTAAATTTTGACGTAAATTTATCCCCTTTGATTAGTATGGTTAGAATAAAAAACCACAAAGACACGAAAATATGAAATCTCGTGTCTCTGCGGTTTCAAATAACTCCTCAGACGTAATTTTACTGTTCCGGAACGTCGGTCTCGCGCCTTGCAATTTCATTGCAAGCCGTTATTGCGCGCTCCTTTCTTGGTCCGAAAAGAACAATCAAGCGAATTTCATTCGCGTTCCGACTTCTAAAACCTCTGCACTTTTCGGGCAGAGTCCTTTACTTAAATTATCAGGCTCCGGTTGTATCAACGATGTCGGCATCAGGAGCGTTTTTCATAACTGATTGAATTCCGTTTTCCATGGCCGCAGTACCCGAATACATTTCGCTTCTGCCGATTTCCTGTCCGTTACCCGCTTTTAGAATGAAATACGGATCGCCGTTTTTCGACTCTTTGCGTTCATAGCGCTTTTCTTCACCACCGTTGTTCTTGATGGATTCGATGCCGTTTTGACACGCCGATTTCGATTCATACATCTCGCTGGACAAAATTATTTGTCCGTTTCCAGCCTTCAAATTGAAGTGAAACTTGCCGTTTGTTGATTGCTTAATTTCAAATTTTCCTGCCATTTAATGTTCCTCTCAATTGTGTTTTTAATATTTTGGGGCAAGCGAATAGATTTAATCAGTAGTAAAGACAATTAAATCTAAATCGTTTGTAAATATAACACGATGTCACAGAAAACTAAATGCAAAAAAATCAAATCTGAAAAAAGATG
>JANLTD010000866.1:0-3080 GCA_031362765.1 Acidobacteriota bacterium
CTTGTGGCAAATCATTACCATCACCAAATACCAAGGACCCACTATATATTGGAGAAATTCTCTCACCACCTTCTAATCGGCTCACCATTAATTCGTATTCACTCAGTGCATAACTTCGACTCGAAATACTGCCAAGGGATCGGAACCTAACTCTCCAACCTGTCATCTGTGACGATCCCATCCCTGCCATCAACGATGCTAAATCACGCCCTTTATCTTTCATACAGCGCGGATTGCCGACACACGCTCTTTTCGCTACCCACGAACAATCTTCGGGAAATCCGTCATAAAGACACCCGCCATTGAGATCAAACGCATTTCCGCTTTGTTGATAATTGCCCGTGAATATCCAATCGGGCGAACCCGCAGGCGGCGGGGTGGCAGGCAATGCACCGCCTAAACTTTCAAATTCGCTGACTCCGCCGGCAGTCGGTGAGTTGCTGAAACTGTCAAATTTACTGCCGGTAATCGGGGCTTCGTGTGTCCAAGTGGTCAGATTACTGCCAATCGTAGCGATCTTTGCCCCGTCTGCTCCATAGACGTTCGTCTCGCCTCTGATGCCTTGTTCGTTAATGGTCGCCAAGACCGCTCCGCCAAGCACACTCGAATTCAGATTGTAAGAAGTTTTGTTGAGTGGCGCACCTGTATTGAAGGTTTCGCGCTCAAAGCGTTTGACCGCTCGCCCGTCACCGTCAAAGGTTTGTTGAATCAGCAGTTCGGTTCTGCCCGTTTGTCCCGGCGGCGGCACACTTGTTTCGATGGCTTCGATTTTACGTCCCGCCGCGTCGTATTTGTGCGTCTGTTCGCCTGTCCGCGTCGGCATTCCGCCCGCGTCAAATTGCCAGATTTCATCCGGCACGGTGCCGGTTTGCGAGTTCCACGCCGCCGCCCGCAGATTGCGATTACTTTGATAATCATTCCAATTATTTATCACATAACCCCAAATACTGCTCGAACGCGAGGTCAGATTGCTCCACACGTCATAATTGAATGATTGACTGTATGCCGGATAATCCGTCTGCCCGCTCCATTCCGTCCCCGTTTCCTTCAAACGCCCAACATTATCATATTTGAAATAACGGTTGTAATTTACTGACAAGACGTTGTTTGCACGCGTTACTTCGCTCGAAGCGTTATATTCGTATTGGATTTTCAATTTGCTCTGCTGGCTCGAATCTTTAACATCGAATTGCGAAAGTCTGAGGCGTGTGTCGTATTCTTGTTTAAGATTAAAACCATTGCCGTAATCTTCCTCTTTCACTGCGCCGAAGGCTCGCAACTTTCGGTTTTGCACGATTTGAGTCGCTCCGTTGCTGATCGTCGTTAATTTTCCGGCTTTATTGTAAGCGTAGTCAATATTAGAGTTAACATCGCCGGGATCGGTGACGGATTCCAGTGCGCCGCCGAGATGATAGCCATATCCGATTGTAAAATTGTTTGAAAGTCCCGTAAAGGTTTTTGTTTCCGAAGTGATTTTGCGAAAGCGTGTTATAAGCATAAACGATCGTTCCCGTGCCGTCGGTCATCTGTGTCCGATTGCCGAGCGCGTCATAATCGAATGTCGTCGTCGCTGTAACGGGAATGGTTGAACCGTTTGGCACTGCGTAGCTGATTTGCGTTGCCAAACCCCGATTATTATAGGTGAAACCGGTAATAACATTTCGCGAGTCAACAACTTGCTGAATCGAATCATCGGCGTTGTAAATCCAAGTCGTATTTGTATTAGCATCTTCAATCGGATAATGCCGCGTTTTCATCCGCCCGTGTCCATCGTAAGGCATCGTCACGTCCTGATAGGTCGAGCTGCTTTCAGAACCTGAATACTGCCGTGTGTTTGTAACCTGATCGCGTCCGTTGAATGTTTGAATTTTTTCGCCTGTCTATTTAGATTTCTCTTTTAATACTTTTTCACAATCAAGTTTGCTCATTTCATCAGTTATTGAATATTCAAACCAAGTTACCTTATTTTGAAGAACTCCAAAATTAACTCCTAACTGATCACTCCAATAACGCCAAAACGCGGTATCGGATGATTTTTCTCTTTTGAAGGTGCTTAAATCCAAATTTAGTTTTGACAGTTTAATAGGTTTAGTTGGCTCAAATTCGATGCTGACGACTAAGCCTTCATCAATGTCCCAACCTCTTTTTCCTGTTAATTCAGAACATTTTCCAGTTGAATAAAAAACGTCTAGTTTTCCATTTTTTGTTTCATATACAAACGATTCTCCCCAAGAATTATCGGGTCTTCCTTTGCTTCGTGACCAGTAACTTACATTTGGATATTCAAAAATTCTCCCAACATCTTGTTTAGAAGATTGAAATACTTTGACTTCCTTCAGTTTAATATACCAATCAGGAACTTGCGCCGAAACAGAAATTGACAAGATAAATCCTAGAAATAAAATTTGTAGAACTTTGCTTTTTATTAAAATTTCTTTAACCATTCTTCCCAATTTGCGGTACCTCCTACATTACAATATTTCGATATCCAAGAATCCAAAATACGTGAATATGTCAAATCCCCTGGTTTATTGTTTTTCTCATAAGATTTAAAATCGTCCTTAATACCTTCAAATACTGCAATAGCTCTTACTAATTTATCGTGATTTTTGCGACCAGCGGCGTGTAAAATTTCGTGAATAAACGTAAACGCCGCATCCTCGACTGTTTTTATTGATTTGTTGAGAACTATTGATTTCCAATTTGATGATGTTGCTCCACCAACATTTATCGCTTTATACTTTACTTTGCCTCCTACAACAAAACCATCATCCTCTACTCTCGACTTTGTCCATTTTGAAAAATGCAAAGCCCATAAACATTTAATGTTCCGATTATGCCTTGGAATTTTTAAACATGAGGGTTGAATAGCGATGTTTGAAAACTCTAAGCGATGATATTGCAACACTTGCAAAATCAAGTAAGTCAGTTTCCAAAATCTGTTAAAAAATGGACAAAGTCGAGCTAAGAGCTAGTCTGAAAAGTCAACTCAAACTGTTACCAGGCGTTTTGAGTCCCGCCTTGAGGCGGCTTTTGTTCCTTTAGGCGCGAGTTGAAGCCGCGTAAACGCGGGACTCAAA
>JANLTD010000876.1:0-7772 GCA_031362765.1 Acidobacteriota bacterium
TCGGCAAAAAACTCGCGGACCGCGCCCAGATGCGTAAAAACTTCGACCGTATCGGTGTATTTAGCTCGGATTGTAAACATAATCAGTTGTCGGTGGTCAGTGGTCAGTGGTCAGTGGTCAATCAAAAATCTGACTACTGACCACTGACCGCTGACCACTGTTAAAAAGTGCCGTTAAACAGAATCGCATTGAAAAACGGGCGCGTTTCCGAACGGAAAATGCCTCTGAAAAACGGATCATCGGCGAATAAAATAAGATGTCCCGCACCGGTTGGTTCGTCAATCAGAGCAGCCGTTCCTTTTAATAATTTTTCGGTGTTACCTTCCCAGACAAATCCTGAGATCGTCAGGGGTTTCTTCGGTTTCGATTCAAAAATCAGCGCGTTCGTGCCTTCTTTTGAATAACGGAAAAAATATCCGCTTGAAAGCAGAACCGGCAATTCGTCCTGTTCTAAACCGTAAGTCAGATAAGTCGTTCGATCGACCGTCGCCCGCATGATCGCGCCGGGAATGCCTTCGGGAACTTTGCCCGCGTTGGCGGATGGCGACGCGATCGGCGGCAAAACCGGTGGTTGCCAATCCTGTTTATCGCTTTTCAATTCCTGCGGCGAAACTGTTTCCGTCTCTTGCCGTTTGCTGTCAGTCTTTTTTGTCGAAGGCGACGGCGCGGGCTTTGTTTGAGAATCGCCGCTTTTATCAATATTTTCATCGTCAGAAGTTTTTCCTTTTTCCTCATCGTCTTCACTTCCGACAAGCTTCGAAGATGTCATTCCGACATCTTTGAGCGCGGCAAAGACCGACGCGCCGCGAACCGTGATCAGCGTTCCGCCGTTTGCGATCCAGTCTTTTAAGCCGTCAATTCCGCCTTTGCCGAATGCGCCGAAATAGCGACCGGGCGAGCCGTCCGGCATGATCAGAATGTTGTAATTTTTGAGTCCGCCGCCTTTGATGTTATTAATTGACATTGGCGTAAACTGGATGCCGTAACGGTCAAGCGTCCACCAGAGCGAGCCGTAACTCGTCTGGTCAACGCCTTCGTCGGCAACGATCGCAATGCGCGGTTGTGTCAGCGAATAAACATTTTCGCCACCGACCGGTGTGTCGCCTTCTTCCGCATAACCCGTATTAACCGCCGTTACATTGACGCCAAGTTCTTTTGCCAGCCGGTTAATGGCTTCGTGAATACTATCGGGATTGCGCGTCACGCGGACCACAAAAGTGCCTCGATTCCAGTTGCGTCCGCCGGCATTCATCGTTCGGATCGCGCAGTTGACACGGAAACCTTCTTTCATTAAACGAATTGCCATCGCGCCGGCGCCGTCCGTTTCATACGGAATGATGTAGGCGATTTGAGCGCGACCCGAAACCGAACCTGTTTTGGCATTGGTAAGATATTCGGGCGTGACGGCCTTTGAATTGACGTTTCCGGCATCTTCTGTCCAATATGCGTCAATGCCGAACGCGAGCGGCATATTCCACGCCGTGATGTCGTAAAAACGATAATCTTCTTTGACGGCAGATTTTCCGCGCATCTCGTTGCGGCGGAATTTAGCCATTTCGTCGCGGACAAAAGCATCGTCCTGCGGCGTGTCTTGTTCGAGCCACGCTTTGATGAGCTTTTTCTGCGGTTGATTGAGATCAATGATAAAGGCACCCGCCGGGAAAGATTTGTTTTCGGTCGGCGCGTTTTTGCGGTCGTAGCTGTGCGCCGTCGTTGAGGTGAAAGCTGTGTTCGCAAC
Source organism: Acidobacteriota bacterium (assembly GCA_031362765.1). Lineage (GTDB taxonomy): Bacteria > Acidobacteriota > Blastocatellia > Pyrinomonadales > Pyrinomonadaceae > JAFDVJ01. The sequence continues at coordinate 1,739 of JANLTD010000876.1, forward strand.
TTTAATTTCGATTCGCGCCCGTTGCAAAACTTCCATCATTTCAGCGGTTTTTACAGGATCTTTATCGGGAATGATGACGATGCGCTTCATTTTATCGTTTTCGGCTAAAGCGTTTCGGCGAAAATCGTAAAAGTCCTGCAACCGCTGCGTTTTGTTTTTGGCAAGCGTTTCAAGCGTCGTCATCGAAGCGACATAATGTTTGGCGATCGCCGAACGAAGCGTGACGATCGAGCCGTCGTCGCGCGTCCAGCGCAAACCTTTGAATCCGCCGCCGTCGGTTTCGTAAGTCATCCCGATCGCGCCGTTCAGACTCGGCATCGAATCCCAATAACCCGGATAATAAAGATCAAAAATGTCGCGGTTGTAATAATCCCACTTGTTGCGGTCGAACGCAGCGGCATTGGCGCGTCCGAAAATATCCATCCAGCGATTCGTGACGGGCTGCGGCAGATTCGGATTGATCGGCAAAGCCGTCGGCGGAAAGAAATACTGTGAAGGCTGTCCGTGATGGTCAACTACCAACTGCGGATTCCATTCAAACAGAGCCTTTTGCATATTCTGCGTTTCTTTCTGGGTCGCGGCGATATTGTCACGATTCAGATCAAAGCGATAATGATTGAGCCGACCGTAAATTGACCAGGGCTCGCGGTGCTCGATCGCGAACCGGTCGGCGTTGCCCGTCGCGACCGAGTTATACCACGTCACGAACCTTTCGTGTCCGTCCGGATTTTCGCCCGTGATGATGAGCGTTACTTCGTTATTCAAAATATCGAGGGTCGTCTGTTCGTTCGATGCCGAAAGCTGAAAAATGACCTGCATCATCGCCTCGAACGACGCCGATTCGTTGCCGTGGATCGTGTAAGCCATCCACGCGATCGCCGGATTGTTTTGAATGATGAGATTGGCGTCCGCCGCATTTGTCGTGCGCGGATCGGTCAGGCGCGCATTCGCCGCCCTTATGTCATCAAGCCGTGCAATATTCTGCGGCGACGAAATGGCGACAATATGCTGCATTCGATATTCGTTCGTCAAACCGATTTCAAAGATCCGCACACGGTCAGGCGCCGCCTTGGCAACCGCGCTGATATACTGCTCCATCTGCGCGTATGTCGTGTGCATATCGCCGACATCATAGCGCAGAACGGCTTGCGGACGTGGAACTTCAGCCCGATATTCGCCGCGCGTATAAAAATCAAATTTTTCTTCCGTTTGCGCTGAAATTCCGGAGAATAATCCGAAACAAAAAAAGACAGCCAGCCAGATGCTTTTAATTTTCATCTTTAAGTTATAATTTGACCGAAACCGAAAATTTGCAGAAACTATTTTAGAAATTTAATGTTAAGGTCTTAAACGCAAAAAGGCAATGAAAGGTTTAGCACAAGAAAAAATATGTCCGCAATGCGGCGCATCGAAGATGAAAAACTGGCAGGATCTGAGCGCCGACCAAAAACTTTTCGTCGAAAGTTTGCCGCTAAATACCGATTACACACCCGGCCAAAGAAAAAAACACCGCTTTTGCGAGCGATGCTTTTTTGAGCAGATTCCGAATATTAACGAGATTTGCTAAAGTTCGGAGTTCAAACTTTAGTTTGTACTCTGAACAGGGGCAAAAATAATTTTCGACGTTTTGAATCCGGTTCCCGAGCCGGTTTAGTTGCAACAGATGTCCATAGCCTCAAGCGCAGAACTGAAAGCGCGGAACATCATTTTTGCGATTGCTTTTAGTCATTTTTCTGCTCAACTTGCAAATTTTCATTGTCTTCAAGTTTCTTGATGGCGACGTTATGCGCTTCAAATTGCGTGAGAATGCGTTTGTAATCTCTGATCTCAAGCCGCAGCACGACAAAATCGTTGGCGGTTCTGACCGAAAGCCAATGTTCTTTCTTTTTCATAAATAAAAAAGGAATAACAAAAGCGCCCACAAACACCGACATCGCGATCGCCCCGCCCTTTGATAAAACCGGTTTATATGAGTATGAATATTCCGCCTCGACAATCTCCGAATAATTCATTTCCCGCTCGAAGTTTTTATGCTTCCTTAAACCGGTCGAAATACCGGCATCCGAAAACTTTAGAACCGTGGAAAATTGCTTGGTTTTATTTCCGTCGTTGACCAAAGTATTGACCTTAAAGGACGTTTTTATCTTTTTCTGCGCAAACGCAACCTGCCCGGAACCGAACAGAATACAAAAACACAATATGATTGAAGTAATTTTCATTTTATTTAAGCTCATTGCCGGTCTTCATTGATATTTATCACCTCAAAATCCCTGATCATAAATTCGTTCTTGAGCAGTCGAAAATTGTCGTTCTCGATTTTCATAACGACAAAATCACCATTTGTCACGAGCGTCAGCCAATGCTTTTCCGTTTGACCGAAATAAAGCGGCAAACCTGTCAGCAATGTCATCACCACCGTTCGGGTTGCCGCTGTCATAAACGGCGTTTTGGAAAATGAATGCTCGACGTATTTGATGTCCTTGAAACTAAAATCTTTATAGATCTTGTCTTTTTTACGCCGCGAAACAATTTTCACGGAATCCTTTTCAAAAACTAAAACGGAATTTACTTCCCGCGTGTCTTTTCCGACCGGGTTTGGATTCATCAAAACCTCGACTTCATAACGATTGAGCGCAACCTGTGCAAAAGTGATCTGCGAAAGGATCAAAATTAAAAAGATAAGTTTTTTCATAAAATTATTTTCCCGAAACCAAGTCCATTTTTTGCGTGATCTCCCGCGCCAGATGTTTTGATAAACTGCCCCAAGAAGTTGTTTCGCCCGCTGTAATTATCGTTCCGCTACGGCGGTCATAAATCCGAAAAACGTAGCGGTGCGTGATGATCGATAATGGTACAAAACCAATTTCTATGTAGATATCCGCGTCTTGTTTATAACGCACAAGCGTCAGATTGTATTTCAGCCACTGCGGACGTTTGAATAATTCTTTCTCCAAAGATTGCCGCGACGGATTTGCCGACGACTTTTCAATCGCGACGGTTTTGGCATTGAGCAGCGCATCTTTCGCGCTTGTCACGGCCGGCACAAATTGCTGCATTTCGGTGGTCGGTTGGCTCTCGGAAAAGACCTGCGAATTTTGATTTGAACTGTTTGAAAGAATTCGTTTGTCGTCGCCTTTTTCGAGCATTAACGCGATAATTTCGTCCGCGACGCCGCCTTTTTTGAGTTCGATCAGCGCATTTGTCGAAACATCAAAATTACTTTGCGACGCGTTTATCTTTTTCAAAATGATGTCTTTGGCAAGCCCGATCTTCGACATTTCGACAATTTGCAGATTGGTCAAAGTTTCGGTCTGCGCGTTTGTCGAAAACACCAGACAAACCGCGAGCAGCAAAATTGTCGCCATTAAACCATTTATTTTCATATTTACTCCCTTTTCAAGGGTATCTGAATTTCTAGGTTTGAAATGGGCGGATTGTTATAGTTTTTCAACTCTCACAATTGTTCTGATTCACGCGTTCAGGCGCCATTTTCTGACTCGGATGTTCGATTCACGCATTATTTGATAATATTCTCAAACGAGGCGCGAATATTTAGCCGGTGCAGTGTCAATGTTTCGAGCAGTTCATTGGTGGATTTAAGTTTCATTCGTTCAGAAATTATTTGCAAAGCATTTTGGTTAGCGATCGGCAGACGCGTTGAACGACCGACTGTGAGGCGCAAATTGTGGTCGAGTTCGGTCAAAAACAAATACCCGTTTGAGAAATTTGTAAAATCTTCGTCGTCCAAAGATTTATTTGCATAAAGTTTTTCGAGCATAAAATCGGTCGAACGGGTTTCCGTTTCGTCAGGAACATTGTCGCGCAGCTGCAGAAAACGCATCGCAAAATATACATCGAGCATTCCGCCCGCGCCGAATTTGATGTCTATTTCTTTGCCCCGCCGGGAACTCGATCTTTGTTCCTCAAGACGCTCACGAATCCGCCGCGTTTCACTTTTTAACTCATCTTTGTCAGCGGCTAAAGCCTTTTGATGAATGATTTTACGTGCCTCGGTTTCGACATATTCGCCCAAACCAAGATCGCCGCACACAATCCGGAGTTTGACATAAGCAAGCCATTCCCAAATCGCCGAACGATCTTTAAGATAATCGAGAAAAGCCGTTTTTCCATTTGATGTCGCACCGTTTTTGCCGTCGGGGCGAAGCCGCAGATCAACGCGGTAAAGACTTCCTTCACGCGTCATCGCCGAGAGCGTCGTGACAAAAATCTCGACCGCACGGCTGTAAAAAATAGAAGGGGAGAAAGGGAGAAGAGGAGATGGGGAGAAAATTTTCTCGGCGACGATCGCTCCGTCTAAGCGGCTGTCCATCTCCGCGTCAATCCGTGTCTTCGTCTCTCCGTCTTCCCGTCCCGCCGTCTCTTCCGCAGCTTTTCCGTCGTCATAAACCAAAATCAGATCAAGGTCGGAACCGTAGTCCATTCCTTTGCCGCCTAGCTTTCCCAAACCCAAAACGGCAAAACTGAAATCTTTTATTCCAATTGAAAAACGTTTTTCCAGTTCGCTTCTCGTGATAAAAACGGCAGTTTCCAGACTCGCTTCGGCAAGTCTTGTCTGCAATCTTTTGGCTTCTTTTCGTGAAAGTTTTTCAAAAACATCAAAAACGACAATTTCAAGCAAAAACTGCGACCAGGTTTGCCGCAAGACTGCTAACCGGCGCGCAAAATCGTTCTCCATTTTGATCTTTTTCAGCAAAATTTCGGCATAATTTTTCTCAATAAACTCATCGTCAGCGTTTGGTAAATCTCGTATCAAAACCGGATTTGCCGCAATAATTTCGGCAAACGGCGGCGAAACAGCGGCGAGTTTTTCGAGAACTTCGATCTTTTTTTCGTTTAGGGAAATTTTAAGATCAGACTTTTCAAGCGAAGAAAGAATCGGCTGGATCAGGCTTTGAGTTTTATAAATTTGAAATTTGAAATTTGAAATTTGAAATTCGTTATTTTTTACACCGCTCGCAGAAGGTTCCGACCGAGTTTGAATTTTGCTTGCCGGCTTTGTTTTCTCGTAGCTTAGGTCTGAAAAAACACGGCCAAAAATCCGGTTGACATTAATTGCCTGAACATTTAATGCCTCGTTAAACTTTTCCAAACTGTCATAATTCATACGACTCGAAAACAGCAAACGTCTTTTTGGGTCTTCGGGCACAAGATGCGTCTGCAAACCGTTTTCCATCTGCAAAAGATGTTCTAACCTTCGCAAAAATTCATATGCGTCAAAAAGCTCGGTCAATTCGTTTTCGCTTAAAAGATTTCGATCGGCAAGGCGCGTCAAACTTTTTAAGGTATGCGAAACGCGGAGCCATTCATCATTTCCGCCATATGCAAGCTGCAAAGCTTGTGCGATAAATTCGATCTCGCGGATTCCGCCCGTCCCGAGTTTGACGTCAAACCCCTTGTTCGTAGATTTTTCGAGATTGATCTTTTCCTTTGAAAGCCGCACGTTTTCAAGCGCGTTTTCGACAGTTTCATCTTTAGAAAAAATATGATCTTCCGTTTCAGTAAAGAAATATTTGAAAAGTTCCGCGTCGCCCGCACTTGAACGCGAACGGATCAAAACCTGTCTTTCCCAATTTCGTGCTTCAGTTTGGTAATAACGGATCGTGTCTTTGACCGACAGCGCCAACGCCCCGATGCGCCCGTGCGGACGAAGACGTAGATCTACTCTGTAAGCGGCGCCTTCGCCGGTCTGTTGTCCGACGAGCTTAGCGACAAATTCCGCAAGCTTTACAAAATATTCGCGGTTTGTAACTTCCCCTTTCGTGCCCTGTCCCGAAGTTTTGCCGTCCGCCGAATAAATGAAAAGTAAATCAATATCTGACGCATAATTTAATTCTTTCGAGCCGAGTTTGCCGAGCGAAAATACGCAAAATTCGGCTGATTTGGTGCGTCCCTTCTGGTCGGTTTCAAGCGGAATTCCGTACCGATTGTCGAGTTCCTGCTTCGCCAAACTCAAAGCATATTCAAGAATTGCGTCCGCTAAATTCGAGATTTCCTCCGTAATTTCCGAAACGGT
>JANLTD010000215.1:0-2529 GCA_031362765.1 Acidobacteriota bacterium
ACTTTACATCTGCCCTTCATCAGCCGAAGGACCGTAGATCGAGGGAACCGGAATATCATTAAGACGCAGATAAACCGAAAGTTGTCCGCGATGATGCCAAACGTGATTGAAACAGAAGGTGCGCAAACAAGCGATCTTCGCCATCGTAAAATAAGTAGTTTCACCGTTTTTAAGCGACCAATCTTTTTGCATATCTTCGTCCGAAGTGTTTTTTAATGCTTCGAGCGCTTCCGTCACATTTTTATCGTGATACGCAAGTAATTCGGCAGTATCTTTGGCTGCAAACGGTTCGCTGCCGCCAGCCGCAAAGTCGAGTTCATCTGTTGTGCAAGTTACGTTTATCCAGTTGATCATTTCTGCAACGTGCGTTGCCAGCCGAATCATCGTCATTGATTTTTCGTGTGGTTTGTAATCGAATAACTCGGTTGGAATTCTTTCCAGTATTTTGCGGGTCGTTTCAGCCTCGTGTGTTAATTCTCCGATCAGTCCGTTGGCAATATTGGTTGATCTTGCGGTTCCTGTACTCATAATTTATTACTCCTTATCGGTTTAGTTTGAATTTAGTTGGTTTGATTTTGACAGCAACGAAATAATATCAAAATTGTTTCATTCGTGCAACGTGAAACATTAAAAAGATGCGGAAATGTTTCACGAATTTGACGAATTGCTTGTCAGAACCAGGAGCGGTAGCGACTTGGTAAATTTAGCCGCTCGCTACCGCTTGGGGTTCTGACAGTTGCCGCCAACAAATTTTTCGCGCCAAAAACTCTTTAACTTCTCGATGTCGCGGAACCGATGACATTTTTCCGCCAGACGGATTCTTGTAAATCGTGTGGCTTCCGCCTTCACAAATAAAAATACAACCGTGCTTTTCCAAATGGCGGATCAAATTGGTGCGTTTCATTCTAAGCCGCGAGGAGAATCAAATCTTCTTTTGTCGCGGATTCGGTTAAATTCCTTTCCGCTTCTTCACGATAACATTCAAGCAAAAGCGAAACGGCTTCTTTCAGATTTTCGCGCACTTCTGCCATTGTTTCGCCCTGCGTATTTGCGCCCGGAAGTTCGGCAACATACCCGATGTAACCGCCTTCGTTCGCTTTTTCGTAGGTTGCCGTAAATTTAAGCTCAGCCAGATTTATTGTTTTACGCCTTCAGCAAAGATTTCGCAATCACGAGGCGTTGAATCTCGCTCGTGCCTTCGCCGATCGTGCAGAGCTTGGAATCGCGCCAGTATTTTTCCGCCGGATAATCTTTCGTGTAGCCGTAGCCGCCGTGGATCTGGATTGATTCTTCGGCAACTTTGACCGCCGTTTCCGACGCGAAAAGTTTCGCCATCGCCGATGCTCGCGTCACCTTTTTGCCCGCGTCTTTCAGAAAAGCAGCTTGCCGTGTCAGCAATCTTGCGGCTTCGATCTGCGTCGCCATATCGGCAAGTTTGAACTGGATCGCCTGAAACTCGGCGATCGGTTTGCCGAACTGCTGGCGTTCTTTGGCGTATTTGACCGCTGCTTCGAATGCGCCCTGCGCGATGCCGACCGAGAGCGCGGCGATTGAGATCCGTCCGCCGTCGAGGATCTGCATACATTGCAAAAAGCCTTCGCCTTCGTTTCCTAAACGATTTTCGTCCGGCACATAACAATCTTCAAAGACGACCGAAGCCGTTTCCGAAGCCCGCATTCCGAGCTTGTTTTCTTTTTTATCAGAACGGAAACCTTCCATTGATTTGTCAAAGATAAACGCCGAAATTCCCTTGTTGCCTTTCTCTTTGTCGGTCACCGCGACCGCGACAAGCGTCTGGCAAGCGATCGCGTGCGTGATAAAATTCTTTGAGCCGTTAACGAGCCAGCCGCCGTTTGAACGGACGGCGGTCGTCCGCATGCCCGATGCGTCGGAACCCGCGCCGGCTTCGGTCAATCCCCACGCGCCAAACGATTCGCCCTGCACGAGCGGCACAAGATATTTCTGCTTTTGTGCTTCCGAACCGAACATATAAATATGATTCGAGCAGAGCGAATTATGCGCGGCGACCGACAGACCGACCGATCCGCAGACGCGCGCGATCTCTTCGATGACCGTCGCATATTCGACATAACCCATTCCCGCGCCGCCGTATTCTTCGGGAAAAAGCACGCCTAATAAACCCAATTCAGCGAGCTTCGGGCGTAATTCTTCGGGGAAATGCTGAGTTTCGTCCCATTCCATGACATTCGGCTTGATCTCGCTTTCCGCAAATTCGCGGACAGAGTATTTAATTTGTAGTTGTTCTTCGTTTAATTCAAAATTCATAATCGCGCCCTATAATCGAAATTTATCTTGACATAACGGTACATATTACGCAACGGTTTGCCAAAAACAATTAAACGGGGAATGGCCGGAATAAGGTATGATGATTCAAATGAAAACCATTAAACCGATCTTGAAATGGATATTTGCGGCCGCCTTTGTGCTCGCGGGTGTCAATCATTTTCTAAACACGGATTTTTATCTGCGGATGATGCCGCCCGTCTTTCCGGCGCATCTTTTTCTCGT
>JANLTD010000952.1:0-2062 GCA_031362765.1 Acidobacteriota bacterium
ACTGGCGCTCGATGGACGCTACAAACAGCTTTACGACAAACAATACCTGTTTGAGCAAAACCTATTTGTAAATCCGGGCGAGGATTTTACAAGCAAGAATGCCGAAAAGCTTTCGGCGACCAAACTATAAAATTATGGCAGAAACACAAAATTATCAAAACCATGTGCGGTTTTTTCCGCTTGTGCATTTCATTTTATTTCCGGCATTGTTATTCAATCTGATTTGGCAATCAGTGATGCTTTATCAGGAAAGAAGTTGGGATCGGGGCGAATATGTCTTTATGGCGCTGGTGTTTATCGCGATGAATGTCGCGGCGCGGGCGCAGGCACTTCGGGCACAAGACCGCGTCATCCGGTTGGAAGAATCAATGCGCTATCAACGCGTTTTATCGGCTGATCTGGCATTTCAAGCCGAACAATTACCGACCGGAAATAAGATTGCATTGCGGTTTGCGTCCGATGAAGAGTTGCCGGAACTCGTCCAAAAAGCGATCAACGGCGAATTTGCAAATACAAAGGAAATCAAACTTGCGATCAAAAATTGGCGCGGCGATTATCTAAGAGTCTGAGATTTGATCATTCGCGATTCGTTGCAAAGCTGGAAATCTCTCCAAGTTTTCCGCCGCCCGAAGCACGATTTCAAACATCGGTTTGATGAACGGAATAAAATAGGTCTTACCCCGATTGACCGATTGAAATGAAAAAGTGCCGATGGCTTTCAGACAACGCTGGATTGTTTGGAGACGAAATTCGTCGGTAAATTCGGCTTCGTCAATTTTTTCGAGACCGAAATTTTCTCGTTCGGTAAGAAAAAAGCGGCGTTTTTCTGCAAGCCATTCGGGTGTCGGAAGAATGGTAATTCGATCAAGTAAAAGCGATACCAGATCATATGCGACCGAACCGATTCGAGCGTCCTGATGGTCAATTATCCGCAGTTGATTATTTTTGTCAATCATCAGATTGGCCGCGTGAAAATCTCTGTGCGCCAAAACTCTTGCCATTCCGGCAAGTTCGGCGGCAATCTCGTCCAATTCGCTTTTTAGAGCTTTTGAATCAGATTCATTTAGCGGAGCCTTCTTAAAGGTTGTAAAATAATGGGTCGTGAAAAAATCAAGCTCCCACGAAAGTTTTTCAAAGTCAAAGGCAAGCCGTGAAGCGATTGAGTTTTGAGCAAATGCAAGCGGTGTCGCGGCCTGGATCCTGGCGATCAACGAAATCGTTTGATCTAAATAATTTTCACGCGTTTCTTCGTCTGATTTGAGTAAAACATCACGCAAGATCGTATCGCCGAAATCTTCCTGAATAATGATACCGAGCTTTTCGTCAAAATCGTAAATTTCCGCGACCGGCAAATCCGCTGAAAGAAGCAGTCTTGTGACATCGAGATAATTTTGTTCAGTTGCGACAAAAGGTTCGGGATACACGCAGGCAATCGCTGTATTTTCTTTCCATTCAATACGAAAATATTCACGGGTTGATGCGTCAGGAGTCAATTGATCAATTGATTGATTTTGGTTTCGATCGGTTAAAAATGTTTCAAGTCTTTCACGAAAATCTGACATAGAAAAAATTACCCGGTCGCTACCGCTTCCGGTTCTGACTTAGTTTAATGGAACAATGTAATTTTCGCCTTGAATGTATCCTTTCAAAGCTTTTTCGGGAATTTCTTGGCAATTTCTGACCATATCGGCACGGACGATGGCGGCATTCTCAAAATGTGTTCCGCTTTCGATCTTGACGCCGTCGGCAATGATCGTCCGGTAGAGACTTGTCTCAGGGGCGATTTCGACATTATCCCAAATTACCGAATCTCTGACAGTTGAAGTTTGGGAAATATTGCAATTTGAGCCTTTGAAAACATCGTTTCCGTTCATCATCGCCAACGAAATATCAAGATAGCGCGGAATTGTCGAGAGTTCAAACCAATTCGCATCCGTTACGTGGGCAGCGATCTTTTCACCTTTGGCAATTGCCGGATTGTAAAAGGTCGGCACAATATCGGAATAAACTCCGCGCGGAATGTATTCAAAAACACGCGGTTCGAGAATATGAATACCTGTGA
>JANLTD010000958.1:0-1874 GCA_031362765.1 Acidobacteriota bacterium
ATGTGCTTCAAAAAATCGAGTATTTCGGCAAATCGGAAGTTCCGACCAATTATGCGTTGGTCATTGATAATTCCGGCTCGATGCGGCTTCAGCTCGATAAAGTCATCGAAGCCGGCAAAATCATCGTCAATACCAACCGCACCAATGATGAAACCAGTATCATCCGTTTTGTTGACTCTGAAAATATTGAGATCACACAGGAGTTTACACCGAGCAAACCCGATATTATGGAAGCCCTCGACAATCTGTATATCGAAGGCGGCCCGACGGCGATCATTGATGCGGTTTATCTGGCGGCCGAAAGTGTTGACGAATATGAAAAGTCGCGCAACCCGAACGACCGCAAACGGCGCGCTTTGATTCTTGTGTCCGATGGCGAAGACCGCGACTCCTTTTATAAAGAGCCACAGCTTTTTGAACGGCTTCGTGAATCCGACGTGCAGATCTACGTCGTCGGATTTGTCAATGAATTAAGCAAGGAAGGCGGCTTTATCAGCAAGAGTCCGCAGGCCAAATCGAAAGCATTTTTAGAAAGACTGGCAAAAGAAACCGGCGGAAAAGTGTATTTTCCAAACTCGTTGAGCGAGCTTAACGGCATTGCCCAGGACATAGCCAACGAACTGAGAACCCAATATTCGATCGGGTATCTGCCGCCAACCGATGTCAAAACCGGAGCATTCAGACCTATCAAAGTGATGGTCTCCGACGGCCCGAATAAAGAAAAGCGTATCGCCATTACGCGTACCGGAATTCAAAACGACAATAAAGATAAAACACCAACCTTGCAAAATCAAACAAAGGTTAAAACGCAGTAGTAAAAAGGTAAAAGGTAAAGCGATGTCGAACTGAAAATGAATGTAGCTGTTTAGGTCAATGAATAAATTCCGGCAAAAATTTCTTTTTGAATTGCCGTCTGCTTTAGCTGACGGATTATTTAGCAATCAAACCGACGGCTTAAGCCAAAAATAATAAAAATATCAATCATCCGAATCAGCTTTAGCTAAAGCTTTAAGGAATTTTATCTATTTTGAAGTTTGGCTAAAGCCTGATGAAAGATTCAACCTTTTTTCCGTCAGCTGAAGCAGACGGCAATTCATAAAAACCAAGACCTAAACAATTACAAATAAATAGTGACAAATCGAAAGATGAAGAAAAGATTGATGAGGAATCTCAAACGGCCGTAAAAACTGATGCAATCAGAGAAAGATCCTTTACTTTTGCGGTGAGAATTGTCAAACTTTGCAAATATTTGGAGAAGAGTTCAGATGTCGGCAAATCGGTTATTCTTCAATTGCTTGATGCGGGAACTTCGGTTGGGGCAAATCTTGAAGAAGCGGTTGCCGGACAAAGCAAAGCGGATTTTGTCCATAAAAATTCAATTTCACTCAAAGAAGCGAGAGAATCTAATTATTGGTTGCGCCTCATTCTTGCTACTTCTTTATTTGATGAAAATGTAAAAAAGGGGATCGAAGAACTTGAAATCGAAGCATTGGTTATCGCAAAAATCATCGGCAAAATAATTGTTACATCAAAGAAATAATCTCCGCCCTGTTTTACCTTTTACCTTTTACCTTGAATTCATTCAGGCACTGAACCGGAAATTTTCTTGCGCGTCGTTTCGCCGGTTTCGATGACCGGAATTCCGTCTGCGACTTCGTCGTGCGGGCGCGCAATGACGTGAACCGCTGTGACCGTGCCGATTCTTCGCGCCGCCGCCGCACCGGCATCAACCGCAGCTTTGACCGCGCCGACTTCTCCGCGAACGATCGCCGTAACAAGCCCCGCATCAATTTTTTCGTAACCGACTAGCGTCACATTCGCAGTTTTGACCATCGCGTCCGCCGCTTCGATCATCGCCACCAATCCAAAACATT
>JANLTD010001003.1:0-1906 GCA_031362765.1 Acidobacteriota bacterium
CGAGCAAGCCCGCGGCAAGCTGATGTAATGATCGTCTCGGGCCGCGTTTCGCGAAAGATGGCTCCGGTGCTTCGCAGAATCTACGATCAAATGCCTGAGCCCAAATGGGTTATCTCGATGGGAGCATGTGCTACGTCGGGCGGTGTATTTGATAATTACGCGATCGTCCAGGGCGTAGATAAGATCGTTCCGGTCGATGTTTATGTTCCGGGCTGTCCGCCGCGACCGGAAATGCTTGTTCACGCGATTATGATGCTCCAGGACAAGATCATGAAAGATTCGGTCAAAGACCGCCGTGATACTTTCGAAGAAGAATCGCGAAGATCAATCGTTCCCGGAACTTTGCCCGTCACGGAAGGCACGGCACTAGAAAAAGAAACCGAGATCGATGTCGCCCAAAACAAAGTTTCGCGCCCCTATACGGTGCCGTCACGACACGAACGACGTAAATCATCGTAGGAATTTACAGCGGTGAACTTAAAAATTCTCACCGCTTTTTTATTAAAATATGGCTGATACAGCAGTTTTATTAGAGTTTGTCGAAAAATTGAAAGCGGAAAACGCGGCATGGGTCGTTGACGTTAAAGATTCGCTCGGCGAAATCACGATCATCGTTCCGCGTCCGTCAATCGTTGATGTTTGTTGGGTTTTGAAAACCAAACACGGTTTTGATATGCTTGCCGATTTGTGCGGTGTCGATCGCGGACCGGAAGACGATCCGCGTTTTGAGGTCAATTATCATCTGTTTTCTACCAAACACCATAATCGTTTGCGCCTGAAGGTTCTTTTATCGGAAGACACGCCGAATGTCGGAACTGTCTCGACCGTTTGGAAAACGGCGAACTGGCACGAACGCGAAACTTACGATCTGGTCGGCGTGATCTTTGACGGTCACCCCGATCTGCGAAGAATTTTGCTGCCGTCGGATTTCGACGGACACGCACTCAGAAAAGATTATCCGTTGCGCGGATATGAACCGTATAGTTTGAGCTAAGAAAATGACTATTAGCGAACAAGTCCGACAGACATTAAATCAAGTTCGCTCGTTGCCGATTCGCTATACGGTGGACGACTTGGATTTTATGCCCGAAGATACAAATCGTTATGAATTGATTGGCGGAAAATTGTTTGTTACGGAAATACCAAGAGTTGACCATCAACTTTTGATTACAAATTTATTTGTCGTTTTCGGTGAATATTTACGCAAAAATCCAATCGGAGAAATACTTTCTGCACCGGGCGTGATTTTCAGCACGGAAGATTCGGTTATTCCTGATTTTGTTTTTGCAACTCACGAAACCATCAAAAACAAAGTCGGACGAAAAGGCGAAAAATACGATGGCTATTTCACTGATGCGCCCGAATTGTTGATTGAAATTTTGTCTTACGGAAAAAAAGACATCGAGCGCGACCGCGTTATCAAACGCGAGCTTTACGGCAAATACGGTGTGAAGGAGTAGTGGGTGGTTGACGGAATGTTTAATACGATCGAGGTTTATCGTTTGGAAGAAAAAGGACTTGAAAGAATTAAGCGGTTCGAGATTCACGAAATAATCGAAACGCCGATTTTACCGGACTTTTCGTTAAAATTGACAGACATTTTCAGATTTTAATTATGAGCGTTGCAGTAGAAAATATACCAGGCCAGTTTGAAGTTCTCGACCAGTCTCTCGATTCGCAGATGACGCTTTCGATGGGACCGCAGCATCCTTCGACGCACGGCGTTTTGCGGCTCGATCTGCGGCTTGACGGCGAACTCGTCGTCAAAGCGATTCCCGACATCGGCTATCTCCATACGGGAATGGAAAAGCTCTTTGAATATAAGAAATATCAGCAAGGCATCGTCATCACCGACCGCATGGATTATCTCAATCCGCTCGGCAATAATCTGGCGTATGTGATGGCG
>JANLTD010001010.1:0-4611 GCA_031362765.1 Acidobacteriota bacterium
AAACATAAAACCGACCAGACTGACAAAAAGTTTGCCGTCATCGAGATCGAGCGAAGTTCCCGGCGGAACGCGGTCGGCAAGCAGTTCGGGCGAAACTTCGTAATTCGCCATCACCAGATCTTTCCATTTTGCGGTTAGAAATTTTCTCATCTTTACAATATCAACCTTTTATCGCCCGCCCGCCGCGTTAGTTTTTCGCGGTCAAAGTATTCCAGCAGCGGAATTGCGTATTTGCGCGAAATTCCGGCGATGTCTTTGAACTTTGGAACATCAATCAATTTATCAGCCGAATTTTCGGCGAATTTCTTTAATTTTGCAACCAGCGCGTCAATTTCAATCCGCACAAAATAAAATTCGTCCGTTATTTTGACAATTTCGCCTGAATTTAACAAAAGTTGAAAAATCTTGCGGGCGTGATTTTGATCAGCTTTTGTGCCCTTTATTGATTCAAGCAGCGCCTCTTCCAGTTTTGGCACTTCCAATTTTGCCGCCCGGTACATTCCCGAAAGTCTTTCGCGCAAGAACTTTTCGTCCGCCGAAAGCTCAAGATTATGCGCGGCGGCGCGGACAAAATCTTTTTCCGGGACGATTCTTTGGTCGTTTTCAAGACTCGCGAGAACCGCTTTAAAAATCTCCAAAGACAGATGCGAAAAGATCTTTTCGCGCAGAGTCTCGCGTAAGATCCCTTTGGCAAGCGGTTCTTTTTTATGAAAACTTTCGATTTCTGCCAGCGTCTTTGTCTTTAAATTCTCAAACGGCGTTCGCGCAATGAAAAAACTTTCAGCTTCGATAACGGCTTTTTTTTCAATATTTTCCGCGATCGCCTTTTTCAGGATCGCGTTTCGCCAGCCAGTTCGGGCTTGTAAATCCTTAAAGTCTGAGCCGTGTTCATTGGCGGTTTCGAGATAGAGTTTGATCTGCTTTGGCTTGTCGGCTTCCGTTAGATTTTGCAGATATTTTCTGACGTTTTCCGCGTCTTTGCGGCGATGTTTCGGTGCCGAATTGTCCAAAACACGTCCGCCGGCAATCGTCATTTGCGGCGAATAAGAACGCAAAATAAATCGCTCGTGCGGCACGCAAACGATTGGAATTTCCACCCGCAATTGCACGAGATCTTTTTCGCCTTGCTTGATCTCGCCTGCATCGTTCAAAACCTGCACACGCGCCAGAGCCTCAATCGTACCGATATGCAGACGAACACGCTGCCGCGATTTCAAAGTGCGTTTCGCATCTTTCAAAGTTTCGATTTCGGCATCGAAGATCTGCGTCGGTCGCAGAACGTCTTTTTCTGTCAAAATCATTCCGCGCTCGATTTCCGCGTGGTCAATCCCGCCTAAATTCACGGCGGAGCGTTGTCCGGCGTGCGCCGATTTGACCGTTTTTCCGTGAGTTTGCAAACCGCGCACGCGCACTTTTCGGGCAATCGGGAGAATTTCCATCTCGGCGCTTTCGAAAATTTCGCCCGCGACAAGCGTTCCGGTTACCACCGCGCCAAAACCTTTGACCGAAAACGAACGGTCAATCGGAAGCCGCGCGACCATTTCATTTTTTCTTTCGGGAATTTGCCGGGCGAGATTTTCGAGCGTCTGTTTTAATTGTTCGATTCCTTCGCCGCTTTTCGCGCTGACGGCGACGACCGGAGCGTCCTGCAAAAATGAGTCTTCGACCAACTCGGCAACCTCGAGATTCACCAGTTCGAGCAGTTCTTCGTCAACCAGATCTTTTTTTGTCAGAATAATTAACCCTGTTTTTATTTCAAGCAGACGGCAGATCTCGAAATGCTCGCGGGTTTGCGGCATGACGCTTTCATCCGCCGCGATGACGAGTGCGACCAGATCAATTCCGCTTGCCCCCGCCAACATATTTTTGACAAATCTTTCGTGTCCGGGAACGTCCACAAACCCGATTCGCACATCGCCCAAATTAAGTTCGGCAAAACCGATGTCAATCGTAATACCGCGCTGTTTTTCTTCGGGCAAACGATCCGTCTCAACGCCCGTTAAGGCTTTGACAAGCGCGGTTTTTCCGTGGTCAATGTGTCCGGCCGTGCCGACGATGATGTCCATAAAAGCCTAATTTTAACATTTTTTGAAGCTAACCCCGGAATCTGAATTTCGGGATTTTCTTGCGGATCATTGAATAACTTCAAAATCAATCCACTGTGACACGATTTTATTGGCGATCGTATCTTTAATAATGATTTGCAGGATATATTCGCCGACTTCCGCATTTTGATTAAGCCGCATCAACCCGTAATCCTGAATGCGGGTTATGTCTGCCTGAGCTTCGAGGTCAGCCGGCGTTTCTTTGCCTTCGACCAGAAGTTTTCCGTTTTTATAAAGACGGTATTGTGTCGTCAATTTCGGAAGCTTGGTCGCATCGTCGAGTTTGGCGTTGAAAATGTTGTATGTGTATGCGACAACCTCGCCCGCCAGATATTGCCGGATCGATGGAATTGAAGTCATAAAAACCGGAACAAACGCCGAATTTGTTTGACGATTTTTCGGCAAAAGCGGTTTTCCGGCAGTTGTAATCGCTGTAGTTACCAAGCCCGACATAAAGAATGCGCCCTTTTTCATGTCAAGAATTTCGACAAAATCGCCTGCCGAACCTAAACGTTTTGAATTATTATCGCGGACAGCCAGGCGGAAACTGTAAAAACCGGATTTTTTGATCGGCATATCCACCGAATAATCCAGGCCGTTTTGCATCACGGTTTGAACGCCTTGTTTCGGAATACGCATCGTATAGCTGTGATTAAATTCATCGGCGACCTTGCCTTTTTCGTCCAATGTCACGGCAACCACATCAAGCACGATCTTTTTCGCGCCGTCCGGTTCGTCCGTAAAAGTCAGATCTTGTCCTTTAACGTAAAAAATTGCGCGGATGAAACTTCCTTCGGCCGAATCGTTTCCGACCAGAGTTGTCAGACGAATATCCATTCCGTTTTCCTGCAACGGCGAAACGATCGCCTGATAAAGCGGTGTTTCGGCCGAACGGTTTTTGGTTTTGGTTTCGGTGTCCCCGCGTCCGTAAAAACCTCTGCGCGAACTGACCTGGAGTTCGGGGCGCTTGACGCGGACTTCGATCTTATGAAAATCTTTGCCGTTAAAAGTGTCCCCGTCGGGTTGATAACCGATCAGATAATAGCCGGTTTCTTTGGCTAAAACCTCTTTGATCCCGGTGTCGAGAAAATTTTTGTTCTTGATGAATTTCCCGCCCGTTGTGTACGCTAGATAAGATAAACCATCGTTTAGAGAGCGTTCTTCTTCGTTGCGGTCTTGAATGACTTCAAAGCTTTGATCGGCTCCGCCGGTGATGCCCGGATTAATATCGTCCTGCGCCGTTAACATTCCCGGAACTGTCACGCCTTTGTTGCTCATCGTGTAAATCACGACCGATGAGCGGCTCGCTTTATCGGAAACTTCACGTAAGGCTTCTAAACCGCGACTGCCGAATGGCGTTTGAATTCCTTCGGAAAGAAAGAATACGATCTTTCTCTGCGGCAAATTTTTCAGACGTTCGACGACAAAACTCAAAACGCCGACACTGCCGATCACTTGATTGTCGCGTTCATAATTTTCGTTGTCTTTTCGGGCTTGTTTGTCTTCGAGGCTTTCAAAAGTAGCTTTTCCGGTACTTCCGCCGCTGCGGTCTGTCTTAAATGTCGAGTCATTCACGGCTCGTTCGAACGCGCTTCCGCAAGCCGTCGGAATCCAACTGATCTTACTGATAATTCGGTTGAGAACTTCTTTGTTTGAAGTATAAAGTTGGAGCAAACTGCTGCCGCCGCGCGTCCGGTAAATTGCTACTTTATCATCGGGCCGCATTTGCTCATTGATAAATTTTTTCATCGCGTCGCGGGCGGTGTTTGTACCTTGCAGAGTTGCCAGACAATTTCCGTCGTCAATCACGAAAGTAATCACGCGGCCTGAATTTGAACGCACATTAACGGGCGGCAAAGGTACCAATTTCTTATCCGACTTGGTTTTTGTCGTCTCGTTTTTTTGAATGGTCGCCGCTCCCGGATTGACATAGCCGAAATTAACGATTTTTTGAAGTTTTCCGTCCTGTAAAATCTCAAAATCTTCAGTTGGTGGGGACTGTATTGCATGAGCTGCAAGCTTACGTCATACGCTTGCGACGAAGGCTTGCGGCGAAAATTACCCGCCTGCGCACGCCAGAGTTCCGAATTAGGCGCTCAGCGCCTGAGGCGTGCAGCTGAGTGATCGCTACTGCACCTGAGCGGGTGCCGCAGGCCGCGCCAGCGGAGTCTCCAGAGAATCCTTGACGAATCGCCGGGCGTCGAATTCCTCGGCGACGCGCCCATCGTCCTCCAGCACCGCGCGCACATCGACAGCGGCGAAATGGATCGCGCCCATTTCGGTGAACGCCGCCTGCACCTTGGGGCTCCACAGGCCGATGTCCTTGACGGTGGGAACGATGCGCGAAAACAGGCGCGATCGATACGCCGCCATCATCTCCGAGCCCATCACCGCCTTGACGCTCTTCTCGGCATTGAACCCGAGATTGGCCCACAGCTCGACCTGGTTGAAGCGGTCGCGCATGTGATAGCAGGCTTCGATCACGAACTGCTCGCGCTCTGTGCGC
>JANLTD010001011.1:0-4499 GCA_031362765.1 Acidobacteriota bacterium
TGCGCCCGCACTTTGTCAAAATGTGAATGCCTAACCTTTTGATGCCGTATTACTGATAAAACTAGAAACACACCCATAAAAATTATGAAAAGACGCGATTTATTGAAAGGTATGGCGACGCTTCCTTTTTTGGCACAAGCTGCTTTGAGCGAAAACCGCAAGGTCTCAAACAATAAAAAACTTATCAAACCAAAACGCCTTGTCAAAGGCGACACGGTCGGCGTGATCGCGCCGGCGAGCAGTCTGGCGCCGGCCGATTTTGACAGAGCATTGCAGAACCTTGCCGATCTTGGTTTTAAGACCAAGGTCGGAAAATATGCGCGCGGGCGGAAAGGTTTTCTCTCAGGAACCGATAAAGAACGGCTCGAAGATCTGCACTGGGCGTTTAGCGATCCGGAGATCAAAGCCGTCTGGTGCGTGCGCGGCGGCTACGGCGTTTCGCGTATATTGCCCGCGGTTGATTTTAATTTGATCAAAAAGAATCCGAAAGTGTTTATCGGTTATTCTGACATTACGGCACTCCACCTTGCGATCTCGCAAAACTGCGGGCTGGTCACATTCCACGGTCCGGTTGCCGCGTCCACGTATTCCGATTACCCGAAAAAACACGTCATCAATATGCTAATGAATCCGACCGCGCCTTATAAAGTCGAACTCTCGCCCGACAATCAGGCAAAGGAATCGAATCTCTTCAAAACCGAAGTCATCACCAAAGGCAAAGCCACCGGAAAGCTCGTCGGCGGCAATCTTTCGCTGCTGACGGCTCTCGCGGGCACGCCGTTCGGCTTACAAAACACAAAGGGCAAAATTCTTTTTACCGAAGATGTCGGCGAACAGCCATACCGCATTGACCGAATGCTCACGCAGCTTCGTCAAAGCATAGATATGCGGGCATTGGCAGGAATCGCGCTCGGCGTTTTCGAAGACTGCAACCCGAAAGATCCAATTTCGCAAACCTTGATCGAAGTCATCAGAGACCGTCTCGGCGATCTCGGCATTCCCGTCATCTACGGACTTTCATTCGGACATATCCGCGACCAATTCACGCTGCCGGTCGGCATCGAAGCCGAACTCGACACCGAAAACGCGACGGTGACTTTTTTGGAAGCCGGTGT
Source organism: Acidobacteriota bacterium (assembly GCA_031362765.1). Taxonomy (GTDB): domain Bacteria; phylum Acidobacteriota; class Blastocatellia; order Pyrinomonadales; family Pyrinomonadaceae; genus JAFDVJ01. Next base: position 1,116 of record JANLTD010001011.1, read on the forward strand.
GAGTTGATGGGTTAATAAATTCTTTAAGAAGTTTCCTTAATGATTTGGATATTATAGGTTTCGGATTATAATTACCAAACTGAAAGTCACTTCATGAAGATGTAAGTTAATTGGAATCTGATGAATCTAAATTATTTATGAGGTGTAGCCAATGAAAAATAGGAGTTGATAAAATATTCAATGAATCGCTCAAATAATTTTAATTACATAGAAGAAAAGCTAAATACGCTCGCCACTCGCATTAATTCGAGAGGCAGACTTAATATTTTGGATCTACATCACCATTCAGAAAACTTTTACGCCTTTTTTTTTATTAAATTGTATGGTTGGAACTCTCAAAATGAAAATGCTTTCAAGCCAAATGTTGAAGCGATTGATTTAATTGACCACACACAAAAATACGTTATTCAAGTGTCAGCTACTAACTCAAAGCAAAAAGTTGAAAGTAGTTTGAATAAAGACATCATCAAAAAATACTCAACTTACACATTTAAATTCATTTCAATTGCTAATGATGCGGATGATTTAAGAAAAAAGACATTTGCTAATCCTCATAGTATAAATTTTAATCCGATGGATGATATTATTGATAAAAATTCAATTCTAAATTCTGTTTTGGGATTAGAAATTGACGACCAAAGAAGAATTTATGATTTTATCCGTAAAGAGTTAGGTAATGAAGTTGATGCGGTAAAATTAGACTCTAACTTAGCGTCCATTATCAATATTTTGGCAAAGGAAATTTGGGATGGGAAAGACGCGAAAGATAAATTTAACCCCTTTGAAATCAACAGGAAAATTGACCACAATAGTCTAAGAACTACAAGAAGAACTATTGACGATTACAAAATTTACCATCATAGAGTTGATGAGAAATATGCGGAGTTTGATTCAGGCGGTTCTAATAAGAGCTATTCTGTTCTTCAATTAATTGGACGATACTATATTCAGGAAAGTAGTCGTCTAAATGATTCGGATATAGTTTTTTTGAACATTTGTGAAAAAGTTATGGAAAAGGTGCAAGAAAGTGGTAATTTTATTAAGGTTGAGTTTGATGTGTTAATTCTTTGCGTTGACATTCTCGTGGTTGATGCTTTTATGCGATGTAAAATTTTTGAAAATCCTGAAAATTATAATTATGTTGCTTCCTGATAATATACATCCAGAAAATAGTATTTACTACAATGGTGCAATCGTTTTGCAAGTTTTACAAAACCAAGCAAAACAGAACTTGTTGGATTTATTTCAAGAAGTTAAACGACATCGCAATATGAGTTTTGCGATATTCGTATTATGTTTGGATTGGCTTTTCTTAATTAATGTAGCTGTTTTAAATCAAAATGGGGAAGTTGAATTGTGTTCTTAAAATCATTAACTATATCAAGCGAAAGTCAAATCATTCGGGAAATCAACTTCCGAAACGGCATTAATTTGATTATAGATGAAACACCAATTTCTGAAAATAAGATTGAAACAGGAAATAATGTTGGAAAGACTACCGTTTTAAAGTTAATTGATTTCTGTTTTGGGGCTTCAGCAAAAGGCGTTTACCTTGACCAAGAATCAAAAAAAGAATACCGCTTGGTAAAAGAGTTTCTTAAAGAACAGAAAATATTAATAAAGTTAATTTTAAAAGAAGATTTAGACATTCCTTCTTCTAAGGAAATTGAAATTGAACGGAACTTTCTTTCCCGAACAAAGATAATCCGCAGAATCAATGGACAAGATTTAACCGAAGACGAGTTTGAATTAAAACTTACTGAACTTATATTTCCAAATCATCAAGCCGATAAACCCACGTTCAGGCAAATAATTTCGCACAATTTACGGTATGAAGACGAAAAAATATCCCAAACATTAAAAACATTAGACAGATACACTTCTGGCGTGGAATACGAAACTTTGCATTTGTACTTATTGGGTTGTGAGGTTGGAAGCGGAAATAAAAAACAAGAACTCCTGACAAAAATTCAGCAGGAAAATACATTTAAAAAACGTCTTGAAAAAAATCAAACTAGAACAGCTTATGAAACTACTTTGGCTTTGATTGATACAGATATTGAAAAACTTAATCGAAAAAAAGCTAATCTTAATCTGAATGAAAATTTTGAAAAAGACTTGGACAAACTCAATAGTTTAAGATATCAAATCAGTAAAATAAGTTCGGAAATCAGTAGGTTGAATATCCGTAAGGATATAATTATTGAAGCAAAACAGGAATTAGAGGCTAATGTATCAAATATTGATGCAAACCAGTTACAAATAATTTATCAACAAGCAACAAATCAAATTAGTGGTATTCAGAAGACTTTTGAAGATTTAGTCAAATATCATAATCAAATGATCGTTGAGAAAGTGCGATTTATTACTCAAGAATTACCCAATCTTGAAAATGATATTCAAATTAAAAATAATCAATTACAAACCCTGTTATTAGAAGAAAACGGGGTAACTGCTTTAATTGCGAAGAGCGATTCTTTTGAAGATTTAGAAAACCTCATTAATGAGCTGAATGAAAAATTTAGGAAAAAAGGTGATTACGAAAGAATTATTCAACAATTGAGTGAAGTAGAAACAGAACTTGAAAATCTGAATGATGAACTTCAAGAAATTGATGACGAGCTTTTTTCTGATGATTTCGAGCAAATTGTTAAAAATCAAAAAGATAAATTCAATCAGTATTTTGCTTCCATTTCAAATGAACTCTATGGCGAGCAATATGTCTTAAATTACGATATTGATACAAACACAAAAGGACAAAAACTTTATAAATTCAGCACTTTCAATGTTAATAACCCTATGAGTTCCGGGAAGAAACAAGGTGAAATCTCTTGTTTTGATATAGCCTATATCCTATTTGCAGATGAAGAAAACATTCCTTGTTTACACTTCATCTTAAATGACAAAAAAGAGTTGATGCATGGTAATCAGCTAGTAAAAATTGCTGAACTGGCTAATAAGAAAAACATTCAGTTTGTTGCTTCAATATTGAAGGATAAGCTGCCGGCAGAGTTAAATAAAGAAGAGTATTTTGTCATTAAATTATCCCAAAACGACAAACTATTTAGGATTGAAAATACTAACTAAACACCAAAATCTTTTCAAAGCTATTAATGTTTGCCTACTTTTCCTCTTTCTTAAAAGGTTTTTCAAAATGTTGATAATCTTTGAGATTTGTCCGGTTTCCGCCCCGAGCCGAGTTCGATAATTTTTTTTCCAATCGGAATCGAAGCCGAACTCGACACCGAAAACGCGACGCTTGTTTTTTGGAAAACGCTGTGATTTGAGAAAAACCTTTTTATCGCCCAATCAGCCATTTACAGTTGAATTCCATCAATCTTCAACTTCAGCCAAACCGGGCTGTTTCTTTTGGTTTTTATGTTT
>JANLTD010001023.1:0-4605 GCA_031362765.1 Acidobacteriota bacterium
CCCCTGTCGAACTTAAAAGTGTTTTTCTGTCATAAAATGTTTCCGCTCTATTCAATTTTCCCCGGCCGGAACATTTTCAAAAGTTTTCTTTAATGCCGGTCAAGTGAAACTTAGCATTAGGAATGATTAATATCAGATTTGTTACTATTACTATTCAAAGCGCTATAACTTACTTGTTGTTATATATATCTGTTCTTCATCAATTGAGCTGAATTGCTTATTTTTGGGATTTATTCAACTCAATAGATACTCAGTAGATCCAAATTTGGAAAAGTGACTTGCAGGACTTGAAAACTTAAGCCAGTTTCAGTAGATCCAAATTTGGAAAGATAGGGTACTTTCGACCGTCAAAATCAATAATTGAAAACAATTGAAACCGTAAAAACTCACCAATTATCGAAAGCAAAATCTAAAGTTCGGCAAAAGCCCAAGACTTTGGATTGATTGATAACCCGCGCATCCGAAATCTAAAACTTAAATCTACTGAGATTAATTTTTAGGAGGTGATTTTGTCTAGCGGGTGAAAGGTTTCAAATTCCAAGTACCAAGTTAAAACGAATCTAATACCGTTTTGAATTGATGAATCCGCATTAACGATTTTATCAAAAACCTGATAACGGTTGCGGTCAAGCAAGTTGTGTAAGCTTCGAGAAATGGCAATCACCAATCCGACAACCGAGATCGGTATAACTTGGAACTTGGAACTAAACTTATTGAACACGAACTTTGAGCCGAAAACTTCCTCGCCACTCCTCGGCTTTCTGACATTCGACAACTTCGATTCGGTAATCGCCTGCCTCGGTCGGCGTGATTTCGCGGCGATCGTTGCACGAAGCATCAGAATCGCCGACATCTTCGCCGTTCGGCGCGGTGATGGAAACCGTTATGTAATGTAAAGACGAACCGCTTATGATTTGCCCGGTCGTCAAAGTCTGCCCGCGCAGCACCCGAATGACGAAAACTTTTTTGCTTTTAGAGCTGTATAAATTTCCCGTCACGATCGCCTGTTTCGCGCCCCGTTTGAATGTGATACGCTGCGCTTGTGCGAACAGATTTGTTGCCCCGAACGCCAATAGCACAAAAACGGATAAGATCAATAATTTCTTTCTCATAAAGATCTCTTGTTTAATACGCAGTGTTTTTGTTGGTCGCCGCATTTTTATCGAATGGGAGCGGCGGCGGTTCTTCGCCTTCTTTCGGATAATCCTTGTTCATACTTTCATAGATTCCGATGATTTGCTCGACCCATTTGTTCGCATCGGCGTTTGAAGGATCAAGCTTTTTCGCCTTGCGATAATCGCCCAAAGCCGACGCATATTGACGCGCATCGGTTAACGCCAATCCCCGATTGACATAGGCGACCGCCAAAGCCTTTTTCGCCGCATCATCTTTCGGTTTTGCCTTGAGATCTTTTTCGGCTTTTACAACCTCAGCGTCGAATTTGGTTGTATCAACCGGACTGCCGCCCTGCGTCCATTTCGATTTCGTATCCGATTTCGGCACAGTCGCCGGATTGGCTGCGGGCTTATTTTGGGTTTGATGGCTCAAAACCGTCAAAGTGTTATTCGTATTTTGCGTTGCCGGTGAATTGGTGCCGACGGTTGGCTGATTCGCGCCGCAACCCGCAAATATTAAAGCAGATAAACTTAAAATTACAATTTTGTTCATATTATTTTTTATCAATGTAGGGGCGTGACTGAACGACATAAATTCGTCCGTTCAAAATTCCCCATTCGATGTCCTGTTCTTTTTTTCCGCCGAAAATTCGTCGGATATTGATCGCGATCTTCGCCAGATTCCGGACTTGCAGGTCCGTCAAGATTCGCCTGGTCTGTTTATTGACGCAAGTGTCCGGTGTTTCGACCAAACCACCGCCCTCGTCAAACTTGAGCGAGTTTTCCTGTTGCGAAAGCGTCATTACGATCACGGAATTTGTTCTCGGATTAAACAACACTTGTTCAGGGATTCCGTTGTTATCGGGAATTTTTGAATTATGCCCGCAAACCACGCTCATATAAACCGAGTTTTTGTTTTCGTCGTCAAACGGGTCTTTCGTGATCATCACGCCGCCTTTTTGCATATCCACGCCGAGTTGGATCAACGCCGACATATAAACGCTCTGTTGATCAACATAATTCCGCACACGAGCCTCGTAAGCCTCAAATTTCCAGAGCGATGACCAGACTTTTTTGACGGCTTCGATCAATTTTTCTTCTTCCTTGACATTCGGCACGCTCGAATAAAGTCCGGCGCCCGAAAAATTCGGCAGATCTTCCGAGTTTGACGAACTGCGGACAAAAACCGATTTACCGCCAAGCTGAGTTTTCCATTTCTGAAGGATCTCTTTTTTCAAAGCCTCGTCAAACGTACCGTTTTGAATTTTCGCGCGGAAGGCCTCTAAAGTTTGCCTCCGAATGCGCGGATTATGAATAAAATCGTTGGTGTCGAGAAATTCGCCGATCTGACGGTCAAAACCGTTGTCCTTCATAAACTTGTCGTACCAGTAAAACGGCACGGTAAATCCATCGGGAACCGTAAATCCGGGCAATTTCGCAAAAAGCATTTCGCCAAGATTGGCTGATTTCGACCCGAAAGCGATGCTGTCTTTTTTCCGCATCTCGCCTAAACCCGTCAGTTTTTTTACATTCAGATTGGCGGGCGCTTCCCGCGGCGGATTCGGATTATCCTTGTCTAAGATCTCTTTATCGGCAAACTTAAATTCATACTTGGTCAAACTTGCGTCGAATTTGATCCATCTTCCGTCCCACTCCTTAAAAAGTTTGTCGGCATCTTTGATATAAACATTCGGAATATTCCAGCCTTTTGCGAGAATATTGATATGCGAAAGCGGCGTCGAAGGTTTGGCAACGATGATTCCCCGAACAGGCGGCAAACTGATCGGAAGTTCTTTCAAAATAATGATCTCGTTATCGCCGATCTCGACCGTGTCATCGAGTTTATCAATGATGTGCACGCGACCGATCGCCGTTCCCGTGTTTAGTGCGAGATATTCCTGATTTTTATTTAATTCATCTTGCGTTATGCGATCAAGCCCGAGGTTTGCCGACGCATCTTCCTGCCGGATCGAATTCGGCTTGTAATAAACCTTTTGAAAAAATGACTTGCTGATAACCTCATTAGCGGTTTTGATATGTTCGCCGTTGGCAAGATCGCCTTCCCATAATTCCCATGTCCATTTATCAACCGGCTTTTGCCACGCGATCGTCCCGACGATAAAGCGCCGGTCTTCGGCAAAATAAGCGGCTTTGTAAATATCCGTACCAACCGGCGCCAGTCCGGTCGCAAACAGAAAATCTTTGTGAAAACGATATTTTTGCGAATTGACGTAATAAATCTTATTTTTGTCTTTGCGGTCAATTATGAACATCACGTGCGGCAGAGCGTACGGCGTTCCCTGATGATAGACTCGTCCGATCGAATCAAAATCCTTCTGAGATTTGATTGCGAGCAGTGAATTTTTCTTTGAATCCGGCTTTTTGTCCATCGCGCCCGGCGGTTCGCGGGTCGGTGAAGGTTTCCGAGACATTTGTCCGAAAACAGACATATTACCGAGAGTAACAGTTAAAATTATAAAGCTCAGAGTTTTCCAATAAATTTTTATTAACATATCATTATTGTGTCGCATGCCTCTTTTTGACCGGCCTTATCCAAAAATCTTTTCCGCAGTGAATTTGTATCAACTCTATTTTCCAGATGAACGTCTAAATCAGTAATTATTCCATCCTTTAAGTCATAGATCCAACCGTGAACCCGCACTTGTTGTTTGCGCTCCCAGGCATCTTGAACAATCGTCGTTTCGCCGACAATCAAGAGTTGTTCGACGGCATTTAATTCGCAAAGTTTGTCCAGCTTTCTGTCTTCATCTTCAATTTCAGATAAAACCGATTCGTAATTACGGTATCCTGCATATGCCGCTGCCAATTATCGATCAATCCGTGCCGTTTTTTTTCAAGAGCCGCTTTAACGCTGCCGCATCCGTAGTGCCCGCAAACAATTATATGCTTTACCGGTAAGACTTCAAACGCAAATTGCAAAACCGACAGACAATTCATATCCGTATGAATAACCAGATTGGCAAGGTTTCGATGAACGAAGATCTCGCCGGACATTATCCCGACTATATTGCTTGCCGAAACGCGGCTGTCCGACCAACCAATCCAGGCGTACTCAGGATTTTGTTATTGAGCGAGGTCGGAAAAAAATTCGGTAATTGTTCTTTGACCCGTTTTTACCAACCTTTGTTGTTATCGAATAGATGTTTAAGTGTTTTCACAATTTAATCTTTTTATCTTAACCCAAATTGCCGATTATCAAAAAGTGAGAAATTTTGCCTGCGGTAATGCGTCACTGAATAGTTGTTATCACAGAAAATGAAAACGTAAAGACTCGAGCGCGAGCATCCCCGGCTTGCGATGAGCGCAGAGCGGGAAAACGGCGTTTCTGAGCCTCAAGCCGTCGAATTTGACAAGGCTTTTTCGCGTTGAAGCAACGCTCATGGCAAGCAGGGATGCTCACGCTTTGGGCCTGGCCATGGGCGCCTTGGCCGACGGCTTGGGGGCGCGGCGCAGCATGGTGCTGGGGCTG
>JANLTD010001031.1:0-4510 GCA_031362765.1 Acidobacteriota bacterium
GATAGATTCGATTTGTTTTATCGGGCGATGCGCGAAAAACCAATAGCCCAAACCAATCGCCGAGACCAGCAAAATTGTCAAAACGGATATAACCACGCGTTTGTGGCGGTTGATTTCCCCGACAATATATTCGGCGCTCGATGTCGTCTGAGCGGTCTGTGCGACAGCGTTAATCGCCGTTTTTTCATTTGTCAAAGGCTCAGTTGAACGCTCAAGTATTTCGTTAAACTCCAATTCTCTTTTGCAGTCTTTTAAATCAACCAGCAAATCTTTGGTGTGTTGATAGCGTTCTTCGCGGTCTTTCCTCAGAGTTTTTGACGCGATGCGTTCCAATTCTTTTGGAATATCAGTTGGTAGCGCCGCGGGGTTTTTACTCAGAATCGCGGAAATCGTGTCGCTCGTCGTATCGCTCGCGAACGGAGTTTTACCCGTCAGCATTTCATACACGACAATGCCCAAACTCCAAATATCCGACCGCGCGTCAACATCTTTGCCACGGGCCTGTTCGGGCGACATATAATTGACCGTTCCCAGGATCATGCCCTTTGCGGTTTGATTTAGCTGTGCCGTAGAATTTTCCAGGCCAAGAAAGGTTTTGTTTTTATGCTCGACAAGTTTTGCCAAACCAAAATCCAACACCTTTACTAACCCGTCCGGGCGGATCATTATGTTTTCGGGCTTGATGTCCCGGTGAACGAGATGAGATTCGTGCGCGGCCGAAAGAGCATTGGCGGTTTGAATGGCGATATCCAAAACTTGCGGCGCGGATGGCGGCAATTCCAGGAGTGTGTCGCGCAGCGTTTTGCCTTCGATATACTCACTGACAATGTAATGTGAGCCTTCCGTCTCGCCAACTTCGTGAACGACTAGAATGTTCGGATGGTTTAGTGCAGATGCCGCCTTGGCTTCGCGGATAAAACGGTTCAGACTCGACTCGTCGTTGCTGAATTGTTCGTTGAGTATCTTAACCGCAACCCGGCGGTCGAGTTTTTGGTCTTGGGCCAGATACACTACCCCCATGCCGCCGGAGCCGAGTTCCCTGATTATCTTGTAATGTCCTAGAGATTGACCTTTTTCGAGGTTATTCCCGGCAAGAGCATCTGCGACACCCGCAACCGCAGGAGTTTCAAGAAAACTTTCCGAACTGTCTAGCGACGCCAAAAGCGATTTGACCTCCAAAAGCAGATCATTGTCATTACCACATGACTCTCTTACAAATTTGAGACGATCTTCGGGTTTTCGCCGCAGAGCCGAATCGAAAATCTCTCTTACCTTTTGCCAACTTTTATCGGGCATAATCCTTAGTTCAAGTCAAAGGTTCAGGCTTGAAAGTTTGCAAGCTTTGAACCGTTAACTTTGAACTCAGCGGGTAAGTTCCCGGTGAAGCCAGGCCTTTGCCATTTGCCAATCACGTTTTACGGTTGATTCAGAAATGCCTAAAACTTCCGCCGTTTCAACCACATCCAAGCCGCTAAAAAATCGGAGCTCGACGATCTTGGCAAGATGAGTTTCCTTTATGGCGAGCCGATTTAAGGCTTCGTCGAGCGCGAGCAAATCGAAATCGGTTTCGTTGACGCTGATCGTCAAAGCACTTTCGAGCGGCAGATCGCTGTGGACTCCGCCGCGTCGACTCCGATGTTTGGTTCTCGCGTAATCGATCAAAATGCGGCGCATCATCGTCGCGGCGATGCCAAAAAAATGCGAACGGCTTTCCCACGCGACCGATTTCTGTTCGACTAACTTAAAATATGCTTCGTTCACCAGAGCTGTTGTTTGCAGCGTGTGTCCAATGCGCTCTTTTTGCAAATAACGATGGGCTTGTCGACGCAGTTCGTCATAGACCAGCTCAAGCACCGTGTTAGCCGATTCGTCGTATCGATTATCGCTCCAATCGCGCAACCTTTCAGTTATTCCGCCGGAGCGGTTAGCTTTATCCGTCATTGCCGGATCTCTTTATTGTCGGGACTAATTTAGTATTCATTGCAAAACTATGCGATTTTTTTGCAGAACCGTCAACTTTTTCAAAATTATTTGACCTCTGTTTCCAGAAAATATCGCGCCATTAAGTAGAGCGAAAAATTTTCATTCAATGAATTATTCGATTATCAGGACGAATCTCAGTAGGTCCAAACGAAAAACGGACTGAATTACTATTCTACATTTCTAAAACAAGGAGTAAAAATGAATCACTTATACAATCCAAAAATATTTACGGTAATCTGTACATTGCTCGTAGTTTTGTCGCTGGGAACGGCTGCCTCGGGGCAGACTTTCTCAGACTGGTCGGCACCAGTCAGCGTCGAGTCAATACCCGGGACGAGTTCGGAATTTAACACGCCGTTTAACGATGGCTGCCCGATTCAAGCCCCGGACGGCCTGAGCTTTTTTATTGCCTCGAATCGTCCCGGCGGAATGGGTGGACAAGATATCTGGGTTGCGTATCGGACGAGCAGAACGGCGCCGTATGGTGCGCCCCAAAATCTGGGTGCGCCTGTCAACAGCTCGGCAGACGATTTCTGTCCCACGCCGGTTCCCGGAAATGGACTGTATTTTGTCAGTTCCCGCGTTCAGGCGAGTGCGTGCGGCGGTCCCGACATTTATTTCACTCGTTTTAGGAACAATGTTTGGACTGAACCGGATAATCTCGGCTGCGACATTAACAGTTCTGCGGGTGAAGCAAGTCCGTCATACTTCGTCAATGAGGGCGGGCAGTCGATCCTCTATTTTTCAAGTGCACGTCCCGGCGGATTTGAACCCGGCGGCACGGACTCGGACATTTACTTCAGCGTAAATTTCGGTCCGGCGCAGCTTGCGCCAAATCTTAACACCGCGAGCGAGGATACACGCCCGAATGTGCGAAATGACGGACGTGAGATAGTCTTCGACTCGAACCGTCCGGGAACACTGGGCGGAAACGACATTTGGACGGCGAGCCGCGCCAGCACGGCGGGCGATTGGTCTGCTCCTCTCCACTTTGCCGGGCCAATCAACACCGCGGCAAGTGAAACGCGGGCATCATTGTCGTTTGACGGTCTAACAATGGTCTTCGGTTCAACCCGTCCAGGCAGCGAACTGGACCCCGTAACGGGACTTCCGTCAAACGACGTTTATGTATCGACACGCCAACAAATGAGAACGTCCACGCCAACCGTGTCCGACTTTGACGGCGACGGGCGAAGCGACATCAGCGTTTTCCGCCCGTCAAACGGAACTTGGTATGTGATGCAAAGCGGCAGCAATACCCTCCGGGTGCAGCCGTTCGGCACGAACGGCGACAAAATTGTTCCAGGCGATTACAACGGCGACGGACGCACGGACTTTGCCGTTTTCCGCCCATCGGACAGGAATTGGTATGTCATGCAAAGTTCGGATAACAGCGTTTCCGCTTTCCAATGGGGTTTGGCGTCGGATAAACCCGTTTCCGGCGATTACGACGGCGACGGCAAAACCGATATCGCCGTTTATCGGGATGGCGTTTGGTATATCGTCCAAAGTTCAACCGGAAGCTTTAACTACCAGCAATTCGGTTTAAGCAGCGATATTCCGGTTTCTGCCGGTGTTCAATAATCCGTGACCGGAGCATAAACGTTGACGTTTGAGCTCCGGCCACATACAAAAAAGGCATGCTGAAGCAGAAAAGGATGTTTATGATTTAAGTAAAAGTTCACGGGAAAGATACTGTTCTGGAGCGGGCGACGAGGGTTGAACTCGCGACTTTCAACTTGGGAAGCTGACACTCTACCACTGAGTTACGCCCGCTTTTGCGAGAATAATAGCACGACTTTGGAACAGCGGGTCAAACTTTTTTTGCATCGAGCAGCAGGTCGATGAGTTCGCGAACTGCCCCGCAGCCGCCGTTTGTTTGCGTAGTGTGATGTGCTGCAGCCTTTACGGTGTCGTGAGCGTCACTAACACCCACGGCAAGGCCGACAAACGGCATTACAGTTGCGTCCGGCGTGTCGTCGCCGATGAAGGCCACCTCATCGGGATCAACATTAGCGGCGGCAAGTATTTCGTGAAAAGCAGAGACTTTTTCATTCCGGCCCTGCAATATGAATTCGATGCCCAGTTGTTTGGCTCGCAATTCAACGATCGGAGAATTTCTTCCGGAAATTATGCCGGATCTAAAACCCGCTTCGTGCCAATTCACAATTCCCTGCCCGTCGCGGACGTGAAAGACCTTTAATTCCTCGCCGCGTTCAGAAAAATAAAGACGGCCGTCAGTTAAGACGCCGTCGCAATCCATCAACAGGAGTTTTATCTTTCGTGCCCGCTCTCGAACCGTCATCGTTATGTTCCGTTTACGCCGATCTTCATTTTTCGGACCTTTATGCCGGGAAATTTCCCGGTGGCCTGCACGGTTTTCAGGAATTTATTGCCCTCAGCCAATGTCCGGCCCGCATACACGCCGATAAAGGCAGTCTTTTCTGCTACACCGGTGTAATAGTTTGTGCCCGTTTCGACACAATTGAGGGCAAAAACCTTGTTACGGGCGAACATCTCTTGTATC
>JANLTD010001033.1:0-2272 GCA_031362765.1 Acidobacteriota bacterium
GGCCATCAAAATCAGTTCGTCGTGTGTTCCGCGCTCGAGAATTTCGCCGGCTTCGACCACCAAAATCTGATCTGCTGATCGAATTGTTGAAAGTCTGTGCGCGATCACGAAGGTCGTTCTGCCTTGCCGCAGACGGTTTAAGCCTTCCTGAATCAATGCTTCACTTTCTGAATCGAGCGAACTTGTGGCTTCGTCTAAAATCAAGATTCGCGGATTTGCCAAAAGTGCGCGGGCGATCGCGATCCTTTGTTTTTGTCCGCCGGATAGTTTAACTCCGCGTTCGCCGACCACCGTATCGTATTTATCGGGAAATTTTTCGATAAATTCATCGGCATTCGCAATCCGGCAAACTTCTTTGATCTCGTCAAAATCGGCGTGCGGATTGGCAAAGCGAATATTGCTCAGGATCGTACCGTCGAATAAAAAATTATCTTGTAAGACAACGCCCAGATGCCGTCTGTAATCCTGTAATTTAACGTTTTGCAAATCTCTGCCGTCAATTGAGATCTTTCCTTTTGTCGGTTGGATAAAATTCAAGATCAGACTCAGAATCGTAGATTTGCCCGAACCGCTCGACCCAACCAAAGCAGTTGTCTTTCCGGCTTCTGAATTAAACGAAACACCTTTCAAAACCGGAACATCGGTTTCATATTCAAAAAAGACGTCTTCAAATACTATCGTCCCGTCAACTTTTGGCAAGGATTCTTTTGATTTATCTTCGTCGGTTTCGGTTTTCATCCCGAAAACCTCGGAAATTCTATCCAAACCGGCAAACGCCTCGGTGATCTGTGTACCGATATTGGCAAGGTCAACGACCGGCATCACCATAAAAATGGTGAAGGCGATATACATTGCAAAATCGCCGGAAGACATCCCATTCGCCGGATTTTGAATGTTCGCGATGACCGCGCTGCCGCCGAAATAGATCATCACAACAGCGATTGCCCCGATAATGACTGAAGCAAACGCGCCTGTCGCAGAAACGCCGGTCAACGAACTGGCGATATTGCGAAACAAACGGTGTGCGCCGCGTGCGAACGACAGTTCCTCACGTTTTTCGGCGGTGTATGCTTTTACAATCCGAATTCCGCCCAAACCTTCGTTAAGTCGCCCGGTAACCTGCGCTTCGATCTCGCCGCGGTCGCGGAATAGCGGACGAAGCTGTTTGAATGCATAACTCAAAACAAACCCGAAAACCGCCAGAACCGCCAACGTTATCAATGTGATCTGCCAGTTCAAATAGAATAAGAACACCATTGAAACAATTGCCGACAATATTCCGCCAAGTATTTGCCCGAGACCCGTGCCGACAAGGTTCCGAATGCCTTCGGCATCGCGCATGATCCGCGAAATAAGCTGTCCGGTCTGCGTCGAATCAAAATACGAAGTCGGCAGACGCTCGATATGGGCTTGAATCCGTTTTCGCATCTCCGTGATCGCACGCTGAGCAGCCACGCCCAAAACCTGCGAAAGCGCAAACGAAGTAATTGCGCTGACGATAGTTGAAATACCAACTGCCAACGCAACCCATTTGAGTAAATAATATTGCCCTTGACCAAAGACATTATCAACCAGAAATTTCGTCGAATACGGCAATACAAAACCTGCCGCTCGACTGACGAGCATCAAACCCAATCCGATCGTCAACCGCCAGCGATAATTCCAGATCAAAACTTTTGCTTCAACCCAGGCGCGTGAGTAATCAATTTTTTTCTTCTTTTTTTCTTCAGCCATTTTTTATATTTTCGCCGCAAATTCCCTTTTCCAACATTCGCGTATGAACCCGCACGATCACATCTGCCAGTGTGATCTTTCGCAAATTTTCCAATAGATTCAGTTCAACTTCTGACAAAACTTCGGATAAAACCGGACGAACGATCTTTCCCATAACGCAATTGTGAGATTCTTCAAGCTGTGGTACATCAAACACCGAATTTTCATCCAACGCAAGATAAATGTCCGCCAAATTTATCATCTCGGGACTTTTCGCGAGACAAGCACCTCCGCCGACACCCATTTTTACCTTAACAATTTCGGCTTTCGTCAAAAGCCCGATGATTCGCCTAATAACAACCGCATTGGTATTGACACTCTGTGCAATATTTTCTGATGTTAAAGGAACTTTATCGGCAAACGAGAGCATTCCCGCGACGTGAATTGCTGTTGCCAATCTTGAATTTCCCGCCATAAGTGTAACTAGAATAGTTACACACTATGAATATGTCAAGCCGCAGATAGAAATTTTCATTTAATTTGTTATTATATTGCTTTT
>JANLTD010001056.1:0-2991 GCA_031362765.1 Acidobacteriota bacterium
TTCCGAACTTGCCCGGCGGCGCAAAGGATTACATATTTCAGTTCAGAGTGCATATAAGTCAATCACACGGTTTCAAACGAATTTTGAAAAGCGTTTTCTAATTGTCGAAGCAACTGTTGACGTTTTGAAGCAGGCGGTAAATTTGGCGGACAAGCACGAATTGCGTGGTTATGATGCAGTCCAACTTGCTTGCGCCTTAAAAGCGAATCAAGACCGCCAAAATCAATATTTAACCAACTTGATTTTCGTTTCCGCTGACAATAAATTAAACTCGGCGGCACAAGCGGAAGGCTTACAAATCGAAAATCCGAATAATTATCCGTAAAAATTTATGAAATCAATGACAGGCTTCGGACGCGGCTTTGAATCGAGTGAGACATTTGCCGTCACCGTTGAATTAAAAACAGTCAACAATCGCTTTCTGGATGTAAATCTAAGGCTTTCCGGCGAGTTGGCTTCGCTTGAATCAACCATCAAACGGCAAATCGGCAATCGTTTGTCGCGCGGCCGGGTTGAAGTAAATCTGACTTACGAAAACACGACGGCGATCAATTACGAACTAAATCGCCCGATGATCACAGGTTATCTTGCGGCGATGAAGAAGATGCAGGAAGAGTTTTCACTTTCGGGCGAACCTGACCTGAACGTTATTGCGCGTCTGCCGAATGTTATATTGCCGCAAAAGGATGATTTAAGCGAAGGTTTTATCATCGGCGTCGAAAAAGCGGTCAATTTTGCGCTCGACGATTTGGAAAAAATGCGCCATAACGAAGGCGAAATGCTCAGAAACGAGTTGAATTTTCGCCTCACGGAAATCGAAAACCGTCTTCCGGCGATCGAAGCGGAAACAGCCAATGTCGCCGAAGAATATCGTGCTCGTTTAACGAAAAAAATTGGTGATCTTTTGGCAAAATCCGCCTCACAGATCGAGATTGATCAGGGACGGCTTGCACAGGAAATTGCGTATTTAGCTGATAGAGTTGATATTTCCGAAGAAATTCAACGATTAAGAAGTCATATCGAACAATTCCGTCAAATTATGTCGGACGAAAAAGATGTCGGCAAACGGCTCGATTTTCTGACTCAGGAATTAAACCGCGAAGCAAATACGATCGCTTCGAAAACTAATAATCTGATCGTCAAAGAAAACGCTCTGACGATAAAATCGGAGATTGAGAAAATCCGCGAACAAGTGCAAAATGTTGAATAAGTAAAGAGTGAAGAGTCGAGAGTAAAGAAAATCGTTCTGAATCTCCACTCTCTACTCTCTACTCTCTACCAAAATGAAAGGTAATTTGATCATCATCAGTTCGCCCTCGGGCGGCGGTAAGGGAACTTTGATCAAAGAAGTTCTGAAAACAACTGAGAATATCGGCTATTCGGTATCTTACACGACCCGGGCAATGCGCGAAGGCGAAGAAAACAAGCGCGATTATTTTTTTGTTTCGCGGGCTGTTTTTGTAAAATTGATCGAACAACAAGAGTTTCTCGAATACGCCACGGTTCACGGAAACTTTTACGGAACTTCAAAGACCCGTGTCAATCAGGAAATTGACAGCGGACGTGATGTGATTTTGGAAATTGACGTACAAGGCGCGGAAAACATTATGAAAGATTTTCCCGAAGCTGTCAGCATTTTTATACTTCCGCCGTCTTTTCAGATTTTGCGCGAAAGATTGATCGCCCGCGCAACCGAAACGAATGAAACTTTAGCATTGCGGCTCAGGAATTCTTTTGGCGAGGTTCAAAAGTACAAAGAGTTTCAATATATCGTCATCAATGCCGACCGTTTGAAAGCGACAGCCGACTTAAAGACGATAATTTTAGCGGAAAGACTCAGTCGTGATAGACAAACCGAGGCGATTCAAGGTATCCTTGATAGTTTCGACATCTCCAACTTCAATACGTTTGGGGATCAATGAGATTATGGCTGAAAAAATGATTGAAGAGACAGAAGAAACCACCGATAATTTAGAAAATGCCGAGACTAGCGAAGAGCAAATTCAACCGGCAATTGACTCAAAATATCGAATGATAATTTTAGCAGCGCAACGCAGCAAGCAGCTTCAACGCGGCGCAACGCCTCGTGTCGATTTAGACCCTCGAAAAACCAAAATGACACGAATTGCTATGAAAGAGATCGAAAATGGCAAGATCAATTTTGAGACCTTGTCCGAAATTCAATTTTCGACAAAACAGTAAACTTATTCCAATTTTCGACTTTTGCTCCAAATAACGTAGTTGGAGGCGGTTTTTCGTGCCTCAATTTCAAAAGGTATCTCAAAATACGCCTCGGTTCGCGTATATCGATCCCATTTCTTTTTCGCCGACAGATTTGTAAAAAAACTTCGCAGGTAAAGCAACAGAAACCTCAAAAAACCCTCGCGTTCATATTGCAGGACATGAGTTATTTCATGAACGGCAAGTTTTTCGTCAAGCCTTAATAGTTTGTTTTCACACAGCCAAAAATGAACGGGGGCAATATAAATGCGTTTTCCGATCGTGATTCCGCCAATATCCAGCAATCTCGTCACTATTCGTGTAAAACTTCCCGAATAAAAAACAATCGGCGGCAGCCGAAACTTTTCGTCCGCCAAATTTTCACGAAAAAAATCTTCAATTTTGCGGTGTGATTTTTCTGACAGTTTCATAAAAATCAAAAAGCCGCTGTGAAAACGGCTTTGTCATTATTTTTTGTAAGTTATTTCATTTATTAATATTTTTGGCGGCATTGCTGATTGTTTCGCCTACCGAATCAATCGTATTGGAAACTCCGCGTTTGAATTTTCCCCAGGTTTCCTGAGTTTCGCCCTTCGCATTTTCAACTTCGCCTTCCGCTTCCAACCGTTCATTTCCGGTAACTTCGCCGACCTTATCTTTGACAGTTCCTTTAACCTGATTCCACTTTCCTTTTACTTCATCTTTATTAGGTATTGACATAAAATTACTCTCCTTGTTCAAAATAATGTGTGTTGTTTCAAAACAAAACTT
>JANLTD010001065.1:0-3037 GCA_031362765.1 Acidobacteriota bacterium
CTCCGAACGTCCGACTTTCGGCGCCGGGCGGCGTTTTATGTCCGGCTTGCGGATTTAACAGCGAGGCGAATTCGACATTCTGCGAAAATTGCGGCATTGCCGTTCGGCACGATCAGCCATCACAACCATTCATAAACGTTAATGCCTCAGAGCTTCCGCCGACCCAAATCGGTTATCAGATTCCACTGCAAAACGTTCCGCCGGTTAATCAGCCTTTCGGCGAAACTATTGGATTTGTGCCGCCCGTGTTCACTCCGCCCGTCCAACCGGTCATTGTTCCGCCGTCAAAAAACAAGAATGTGCTGATCATCATTCTGGCGGTGCTTTCGATCGTATTGTTTGGAGGCATTGTGTATATGATGACCGGCGGTACCTTTTTAACTGACGGAAACCAACAAAACCGTTTAAGTAATACAAACAATAAGGCCGCAAATTCCGGATCGGTCGCTAACACGACCGCCGGAGCAGGCAAGAACACCTCGAAAAACGACAACGTTCCTGTTTCTGATGAACCCGCGCCCGAGAAAACGAAAAATGATGTACCGACCTTGCCCGAAAGGTTTGACCGTGAATACCGGGGCTATTCGAACCGGCCGCTCACTTTGTTGCTGAAAAAGAATGGAAACTCACTTTCGGGAACGGCAAAAACGCCCGGAGACTGGGATGACCTTCAGGGAACTATCGAGCCCGACGGCACATTCGATCTGGCCGGTAACAATCAAGGCTATGGCATTACCGGACATTGGCGGGGCCGGATCTCGGCTGACGGGTCAATCCGCGGAGTCTGGACGGCGACGACCGGCAGACGAGTCAGTTATTCGGCGACCGCTGTTCGATGATTTTTTGTAATTGTTTAGGTCTTTGGGTTTTGGTCTTTAGTTTTTGGTTTTATCCGGTAATGCCGTTGTAAAAAGTTACAAAATGATTTATTGCCGAAGCAAACAAGTGCGCATTAACTTCCGGGTTATGTGCGCTTGTTTGTCATTCGGAATAAGTGAAAAGTGTTAGGTGAAAAGTGATAAGTGGGTTTTACCCTGTCAACTATCACTTTTTCCGAATCTAAAAGGTTTTATTTGTCAATTTAATTTTCCAACATATTGATGTTCGCCCGATAATTATGATTTGAGATCTCAAATCTGAAATTTCAAATAATTGAAATCTTTCTCAGATGATCATGACTTTGAATTCATGTCTTTGGTTAGATTCAAGTAAAATTCAATAATTTTCAATTCAAGAAACTGAAACCGGGTGTGGTAAGAAAGTCCACGCCGATCGTCAATTTCTTACAAAAACCAACGACCTAAACAATTACAATCATTAGAATTACGATCATCTTTTCAAACGGCGATTGGTCAGGTCGAGAAATTCGCGCACCTGTTCACCCCAAAATGTCCAGTCGTGACCGCCGCGCCCCGTTCGGTAGTCGTGCATTACATTCTTTTCAGTCAGTATCTTTTTAAGCTCGTTATTTCCTTCCAACATCGAATCTTCTGTTCCGCACGACAGATAGATATAGGGCAGACTTCTGACCTTATCCGGAGTGAGCTCACGGGCAAGCCTGAAAACATCGTTCGCCTTGCGCGCCTCGCTGTTTATCGGGCCAAATACCTTATCTATACTGCTTCCGATCAACTTATTACCGCCGGCTTTCCCGCTCCATTTTTCGATCCGCAGTGCCCCGCTGAAGCTGCCGATCATCGCGAACATATTTGGAAATTTTAATCCGAACTTGAGCGAACCGTATCCGCCCATTGAAAGTCCCGCGATGACCCGATGCTGACCATCGGCGAGCGTCCGGAATCTACTGTCGATCTCGGGGATCAATTCCCTGATGATGTAGCTTTCATATTTGTCGTTTGAAATCAACGGGCTGTCGGAATACCAACCGTCGTTCCCTTCCGGAGTGACGATTATGAAATTGTAGTTAGCGGCAAGCTGAACAAGATTCGTGCGGTCGGTCCAATCGTTAAAGTGTCCGGTCAGCCCGTGCAGAAGGTAGATGACCGCGTATCGCTCGGCTGCATTACTGTTGTAATCGGTTGGCAGCACGACCCGGTACGGCATTTCACGCCCCATCAGACGGCTGGCAAGTTTCAACGATTCATTGTTAGCCGGCGAATTGGTTTCGGGAGTTTTCGCGCCCGGCCGGTTGTAGTTTATGCGGACATCAGTATTAATGGCAGGCGGCGTTTCAGACGGCCGTGGGGAATCCCGTTTGGAATAATCGAGACAGGCCAACATCGTCAGCAGTAAACCTAAATTCAAACCTGTCAGCAAGAATGCAATCAATCTTCGCCGTTTTTTCGTTCTTATTTTCATCTTTGTAATTTTAACGAAAGAAAAGTAAGCCGTGTCCAATTGACAGATCAAGATGGCCGTCTTAAATGGTGCTTTAATCTATGCCCATCCCTGATCTTATGCGCTTTTCAATAATCAAATGCGCATTACCTGTCGGCAATAAGTCAGAACAGCGAGCGGTAGCGACCTGTTAAATGTTATTGATAATCAAAGTGCGCGATCGCTCAGGGTTCTGACTTGTTGCACAGTTTTTAAGTGAAAACCGTATTATTCAATACTTTGCCCGAAAGTAAGTAAAATGTTGTCCGGATCAAGTAAAGAAAATTCTTTTTGCCGCCAGGGTTTCATATGCAAATATCCGGCTTCGGGCATCGTTAGTTTTTTGTCCAAAGCCAACCTGTACAATTTGTCTATATCATCAGTTCGTATATAAACCTGTCCGTAATTTTCCTTTGGGTCAAGTTCTGTAAACTCAAAAAAATGTATTTGAATACTGTCCTTTTGCACCATCAGATCGCCGTCGAAATCGGCGCTCCCAAATTCCTGAAATTCTAATTTGTTCAAATAAAAGTCCCTTGTCACGGCTTTATCACGCATTGTAGGGCTATTGCAAAGTCGCCAAAGGCGACAAACTTGCATAGCGTAGGGTGAAACCCTACGTTAATTGACACCCGATTTCCGACGCGGCGAAGCTGTTGTCGAACAAGCCGCGAAAGTGTTCGTCACCTTCGGCGACGGC
>JANLTD010001084.1:0-1824 GCA_031362765.1 Acidobacteriota bacterium
CGACAACCGGGCAGTAGCCCGACTCTGAACCCTTAGTTTTTCATTTTTATCGTTATACGTTATTTTAACATGCTCCTTAACAAACTTCTGTATTCATTTAGCGAAAATTCTTTTACTAAGCGTCTTTGCGTCTTTGCGCCACCGGCGTTAAAATTTATTTCCAAATGACCGTAAAACTAACCGACATTCAGGAAGCCCGCAAATTATTGCAAGGCATCATTATTCCGACACCGATTCTGTCGGACGAAAAATTATCAACCGAGATCGGCGCCAAAGCGTTCTTAAAAGCCGAATGCCTTCAGCGCGCCGGTTCATTCAAAATGCGCGGCGCGTATAACAAGATCTCGCGGCTCACCGCGGAAGAAAAAAAAAGGGGCGTGGTCACGGCTTCGGCAGGCAATCACGCGCAAGGCGTTGCTCTCGCGGCTCGTTTGCTCAATATCAAAGCGACAATCGTGCTGCCCGAATTTGCGCCGCTGACAAAAGTGATCGCGACCAAAGCGCAAGGTGCGGAAGTGATCCTGCACGGAACGACCTTTGACGAAGCGGTTGCATTTTCTCGAAAGCTCGGCGAAGAAAAAGGTTTTGTCTATGTTCACGCCTTTGACGACGATTACATTATCGCCGGGCAAGGTACGATCGGCTGGGAAATCGCTGATAATCTGCCGGAAACGACGCTCGTCGTCGTCCCGATCGGCGGCGGTGGAATCATTTCAGGCATTGCCATCGCCGTCAAAAATCTTTTGCCGAATATCCGCGTTGTTGGTGTCCAGGCCGCCAATTGTTCGTCAATCGCACCGTCGTTAAAAGGCGGAAAACCGCTCGAACCCGCGCATTATCAGCCAACGATCGCCGACGGCATCGCGGTCAAACGTCCGGGCGAAAAAAATCTGCCGATCATCGAACAGTATGTTGACGATGTCGTGACTGTCACGGAAGAAGAGATCGCCCGCGGCATTTTTCATTGTGTTCAGAATAATCGCCTTGTCGTCGAAGGTGCGGGCGCGGCGGGCGTCGCCGCACTTCTCGCGAAAAAGATCAAAGTAAAACCCGACGACACGGTTTGCACAGTGCTCTGCGGCGGCAATATTGACGCGAATCTTTTAACGCGGGTTTTAGAACAAGTCCTCGTTCGTCAAGGGCGTTATGTGATGCTCAAAGTTTTGGTGTCCGACCGTCCGGGAATGTTGGCGACGCTCACACAAAAGATCGCTGAAACCGGCGCGAATGTGATCGAGGTTTATCATCGCCGCGCGATGTGGCTTGCACCGCTCGGGTTCGTCGGAATCGAAGTATTATTGGAAATCCGCGACATCGAGCACCAACAGGATGTCATCAGTCATCTGCAAACCGCCGGCTACCACGTCGAACGCGAAGGCGCGGACGAATGGGAAGGATAGAACTATGAAAGCAAAGCAGCCAAAAATGCGTTGAATTTCAATGTTGGAAGAGGACTCTTGAATAATTATGTCATATTTACCGTGGGTTAATCTTATTGTTTCCATCGTTGCGTTATTTGTGGCGATCTATAGCGTACACCTTCACCGGAAGCACAAAAAACCGCTTTTATTAATAACCGCTAAGCGCGTAATTAAAGAAATGCCGCTCAATCAAGATCAGTTTGGGCGGATGGTTTATGGGCAAAAGGAAGTCATTCGTCTGGAGGTAAGGAATCCAAGCGAGAGAGAAATCATCGTCGAAAAAGTGGAATTTTTTTGCAACAATAAAATCCTGCTTGTGAAACCATCTCAAAAAATTGAGAGATTAGCATCGCAAAGTATGGGCGAAATAATCGTATTCGACGATTTAAGGGACGGATATTTT
>JANLTD010001110.1:0-5547 GCA_031362765.1 Acidobacteriota bacterium
GTTGTGCAGATGCATAGTTGAGTTGTGCGGATGCATTATTGAGTTGTGCAGGCGCATTATTGAGTTGTGCAGATGCATTATTGAATAATGACGCGGCATTACTCGGTTGTGCCGGTGCACAGATCAATTATGCGTTGGCACAATCGAGTTGTGCGGACCGATAATTGAAGACGAACACATCTGTTTTCAATGATGATCGCGTTGAGGAAAAAGTTCGGTGAACAAAATTAGATACAAGATCTCATTTTGTAAAGTTATCCCGCGCAGATCTAAGATCGGTGTCCGGAAAGCGTGTAATGCGCCAAAAGGTTTGTTGGAAACGCGACAAACTGATACGCTTTTCAATAATTTGCATTAGCGGAATGCAATAGGTCAGAACCCTAGAGCGGTAGCGACCTGTTAAATGTTATTGATAAATAAAAGCGTCGCGACCGCTCAGGGTTCTGACTTATTGCATAAGTGAAATCTGTTCTAGAAAGTATTGACGGCGCGGGCGGCAAGCAGTGCGATGACGCTCAGCGAGATCACCGATTGGAGCATCATCAAAACCTTTGCCCAGCGCGCCAAAACGGGCACGTCGGTCGGCGAAAACGCGGTGCTCGTGTTAAAGGCGATAAAGAGATAATCAATGAAATTCGGCGACCAGTCGGTTTGATCGGCTTCGGCTTTTGCTTTGGGCGACATCGTCATTTGCGGAAAAAGAAACGCGCCGTCGGGATGTCCGTCGGTTTTTTCGCGGTGGTGCGGGCCGCCCGCGTCGAGCCGCCAATACCAGAGCGCGAACACGATGACATTCGTGAACCACAGCGAACCGGCGGAAATTAACAGTTGGCTTGCCGATTCCGTCTTGTCGGGCAGTGAGTTGACAAGCAGCACGACCGACGCGATCATTCCGAGCGTGACAACGCCGCTCAGCGTAAATCCGAGTATTTGATTCATCCGATGATACTCTTTGGCGTGCGCGATAACGGTTGGGACAAGCAGCGCGAAAACGATCGCCGGAAATAGCCAACGCGGTTCGATGATCAGGTCGGACGGCAATGCCGTGTATAAACCGCCGACGGCAGCGACCGCGATCAGCGCGTGCCAACGCGGTTCGGGTTGCCAATTTTCAGAAGTATTCGGTGCGCTTTTGCTCATTCACAAATCCTAAACCTGCTTTGCTTAAGATTCAAGAGCCGGGATCGGCTATTCGGTTTTGCGCCGCGCCTTGTTTTTTTGTCCGCTTTCCTGTTCGATCTGTTCGATGAGTTTCTCAGGGCGCGTTGATTGTTCCAAAATCTGCACCGTCCGGTCGTCGTCTATCTTAACATCCAGCTTTTTGGCGATTTGCTCGAGCATTTGAAGCATTTTCGTGTTTTCCTGTTCGGATAGCAGATTGATTTGCAAATCGAGTAGATTATTTCGCTCCGCGAGCCGCGTTTCCTGGTTTTGACTGATGAGAATAAAGGTCGAAAGAAAGATCGCTTCGAGCGAGACGACAAGCGTCAAAAACGTAAACGGAAACGCGTCAAAGTGTTTGATGCCCGGCAAGGTATTGGCGAGAACCCAGCCGCCGAACCAGATGACGTGAACCCATACAAATGTCATACTTCCGCAAAAATCGGCAATTATTTCGGCGATCTTTTCGGTCGTCGTTTGATTTTCTTTGGCGGCGGCTTCAAGCTGAAGAATCTTTTTGACATTCTTATCCGTTACTTCTTCAACCGTCGCGGGTGTGTGATTATCATCCGAACCAGCCGCGTTTGATTCGGAATTCGATGTTTGTAGTTCAGTCTTGTCTTGCAAATTTCTTATCCTCGCTCAAGAAATAATGTTCGCTTTTCAAACAGTTCAATCGAAATCTAAACCGAAAGCAAAGCCTGTATCGTAATTACATCCGCAATTACGCTGCCCGTCAAATCTTTTGACTAATATTATGAGGCGGAAAGCTGAAACAGGCATTTTCGTCATACCAAAATCGTTTTATTGAAGATAGCGGCAAATCTTTTATCAGTCGGTTTCGGATAAAATTTCTGATAAGATTGGAAATGTTGAAACGTAATGTGTCGCCGGAAAACTAAATTGAACCGAATTTCTATGAAATTATCAAAGATTACCGCTATTTTTTTATGCGTTGTTTTGTTGATGCCGCTCTTTGCTGTCTTTGCTTTTGAGACTGACCAATTTAATCTGCCGCCCGTGCCGATGGCCGACATCGGCGATGAAGTTTCCGATCATGTCGAGGAAAATCTGCGCAAAGCGATCGGTAAAATAAACGCCGAAATTGCCGCGCATCAGTCTTGTCTGGACGGGAATTCTAAAAAAGCGGGTTGTGATTCGGCTGAAAAAGAACGTGCGAGGCTTGAGTCTTTGCTTTCGGAAGAAACGATTGTCCGTGCCGTTTTTAAACCGCTCGGCGGCGGCATACCGCCTTTTACGAAATCCGACAGTTGGATGAAATCGCACAAGTTCAAGGCGCAGCCGGCGCGCTTTAAAACTTCTTTCGGAAACTCGATCTACCGCACAATTCCGACCAATTATTTGACCATCAGCGAGACGGTCAATCTTTACGGCTTACAGTTTGGCATCGACAAGATCGCGCATATCTTTCAGCAGGGCTACACCTATTACCGAATGATCGAAGACGCCAAGAAGAACGACCTCGCGGCCGCCGAGGCTGTGCGAAAAGCGGTTAATTGGGGCCGAATGACCGAGAAAACTTATTACGGATTCTGGGTTTCAGGCGTTTATTCAAATGCCGATCTGGCGGCGAATTTTGCCGGATTGAAGTTTTATCAGAATCTGACGCGTGAAATTGAGATCGGCGGCAAAACGCATCCGGCGATACTGATCTTAAAAGACGGCCTGTGGTCGTTGAACGAGAATATAAATTTACGCGAATCTCTGCTCAAACCCTTTATCTCAAATCATTTGAACGAGGCGTTTAATCCGTCGATCTACGCAAACTTTTTCGGTTTGCGCGGCGTCGTGCGCCGAAAGGTTAAAAAACAAGCCTGCGCCGGATGGCTGAAACTCTATCCCAATTATTCGGCGGCCGATTACGACAAAATCACGCGGGATCTACGACTCTGGAACGGTGAGGATTACGGTTTTAAGGACAGCACGAATTTTATCACCATCGGCAATACTTGTTTTTAAGTTCTTCGAGTTAGTTCCAAGTTCCAAGTTTTAGGTTCCAGGTTAACAGATGAATCTAACTTACCTGAGTTTGACAGTAGAATTTAGTCGGTGAAACCGACGGTATATTTGTAGCCCACAGTGTAAACTGTGGGAAGATTCGATTTTTATTTTAAGCCATTGAAAATGGCGACATAGTTTATATGTCGCCATTTTCAATGGCTTAATGTCCAAAATGATGTTTTTCCCACAGTTTACAGTGTGGGCTACGAATACGTCACCGTCTTCGACGGTCTATATCGAACTCGCGTTATTTTAAGTATCAAAACTCTCGATTTTCGCGGCTTTTGAAAATTTCAATTTTTATTTGAGGTAAGTTTTCCAATGTCCCGTAAATTCCGAAACTTATCTGCTCATTTTCTGATTCAACAAATGGCTCGGGAACTTTTTCGTAATCTGTAAATTCGCGAAGCGATTTTAAAGATTCAAGCGCGAAAACGCCGCCGAAAAAACCCGCGATCAAGGCGAAAGCGGCGGTCGCCGTGCGAGAAACTTTTCGTTTGATCCGAGCCCAACCAACCGGACAGTCTTGTGTAATGACGGTTCCGTCCGTTCGCCTGAAAACGCGTAAACACACGCGGCCTTCAGAATTTATCAAAAAGTTTTCGGCTTCGCGCCGCGTCATATCTGAAAGGTTATAGACATTAAGGCGGCACATCGCGCAATATTTTTTGCGTTCGTCGCCGCGCATTTCGTTCCAGTTTGCGCTACACGGGCTGGCGATTTTCACACTGTCCAAAGGATTCGTAAATTTCTTCATAATTGCCTCCGAAAAACTTAGACAATCGAAAATTCTTTTTGTTCCAAAAAAAATTTAGATCCATTTGATACCGACCCGCGAAAAAATGCGCGTTAGATTGGTGAGGGACAATTCTTGTTCCGTTAATTTATTTATAAGGAGAATTTTTAAGCAATGATTAATCATATTTCTGTTGGAGTTAATAATCCCGAAAACGTCGCCAATGTTTTGGCTGAATTATGGAACGGCTACGCTTATCCGTTTCCGCCGAGTCCGGGCGGGTTTATTGTTTTTGCCGATGACGGCAGAGGAACGGCTGTGGAATTTACGCCGATCAATATTGAACTTATTCCGGGCAAAGGTTTTCCGGCGGCGGAAAATTTCAGTCCGGAAACACCGACCGAAGAGTTTGAAGGAACTTTCCAATTCAGCGAAACTTCGCCGCAGTTTGTTTCGGTGCATCTGGCATTAAACACCAATTTGAGCGAAGAAGAAGTTAAAGCGATTGCGAACCGCGAAGGCTGGCGCACGTTGACCTGCAATCGCGGGGGCGGTTTGTTTCAACTTATTGAGGTTTGGGTAGAAGATCGTTTTATGATCGAGGTTTTCACGCCCGAAATGACGGCTCGTTATGTTGAGATGGTGACGCCGCAAAACTGGGCGAACTTTTTGCAGATTCCGTTCACGCCGCGACCGACGACGGCAAACAATCTGCATTTGATCGGCTAACCGTGAGTTAAAGTTCCGGGTTCCAAGTTTCAAGTTTCAAGTTAAAAGATGACTCCAACTTGGAACCTGGAACCTGGAACTTGGAACTTTTCAGTCTTCGCGGAAGTCTTCCCAGCGGCCTTGCCAATCGTAACTTTCCAATGCACGAAAGCGTTTTTTGTAATCGTAAAACGAAATTCCTTCGTACGCGTAACCGTGATAGTAGAACTTTTTGCGGTTTTCAAACGCGAAGTTGATTTCAAGCAGCATCGTCAAAATTCCCAGACTGCGCGAGGTTTCTTCCGGCGCAAACATTCCGTAAATGCTCGAAATCGTTTCTTTTCCGACATCAAAAAACGACGCGGCAAGCAATTCTTTTTCGCGATAAACACAGATTTCCAGAGCCTCGCACGGAACGCGCGCGGGTTCGTCGGAAACAAAATCATAAAGCGAATCGGGAATGCCATAATCAAAACGCTGTTTGTGGCGTTCAAAAAGTTCTTCTTTTTCCGTCGTGATCTCAATCGGACGAATAACGGTTTGCAAATCCTGATTTTTCTTCAAAACGCGGCGTTGATTTTTGGAAAACGAAAACTTCGCCAGATTCACGCGAAGCGCGTAAACCGTGCGGATGTCGTATTTGTAATAACCGAGATTGTAGCGGTAAAAATGTTCGCCGAAATGCCGCCAGCCTTCCGCTAACAACAAGTCCGTCTGTTCAGGGGAAACTTCAGAAGCGTAAAATTCTTCATTAATGTATGTGAAATTTTCCATTTCAAAAGAGGTCGTGTCAAATGTTGTGGAAATGAATTTATAGCCTTCCTTGTTTTGCTTCCTTTCCTTACTTCTCTAAATCTCTTTTTCTGGTAATTTTACTTCCTTTAGTTTTTCCGGGTGGCTGATCTTCTGCCATCTCTTCT
>JANLTD010001218.1:0-1646 GCA_031362765.1 Acidobacteriota bacterium
TGACAAATAAGGGTTTGTCCGATAAGTTTGGCAAAAAGACACGCTTTACCGGTCGTTTTAACAGGTTTACCGGTTTAATTGAGACGGCTGTTTGTCTGGTATTGAGCGGTATCTGGTTAATTTCGAGCGATCGGTAACGGCTCTCGGAGTGGAAAAAAAAGCGACCTGTTTCACGGTTTTGTTAAAAAAGGATGCTCCAATAAAACACACTTAAATTTAACTTTATGGAAAAAGATTCGTCCGGCGCTCCAAAAAACGGAAATACTGCAACTACTTCTTTTATTGATTTTAATACTGACCGATATGGTGCGCTCAAATTAATTGATTGGTTTGATCTTGACCGCATTCAAAAAGCAAAAGTTATGGTTATCGGGGCGGGGGCGATCGGCAACGAAGTTTTAAAAAACCTTGCCTTGCTCGGAATCGGAAACGTTTATATTTTTGATCGGGATACGATTGAAATGTCCAATCTGACACGCTCAATACTTTTTCGTGCCGAGGATTGCAACCGCTTAAAGGCGGAAGCGGCGGCCGACGCGCTCAGGAAAATAAATCCTGATATCAATGTAGTTTGGCGTAATGGCGACATCCGCTTTGATTTGGGGTTAGGATTGATCCGAAGAATGGATGTGGTAATCGGTTGTTTGGATAATCGCGGTGCGCGTCTGAAAATGAACACGGATTGTTTTCGCATTGGCAGGCCATGGGTTGACGCCGGAATCGGACAGTTAAACGGACAGATCCGCGTTTTTTCGCCGGAAATCGGAGCTTGCTATGAATGCGCTTTTACCGAAGATGATTACATTCAGGTTGGGATGCCCTGCAATCGTCTGGCAAGCATCTATGCGGCGGAAGGTAAAATTCCGACAACTCCGACAATTGCTTCGATCGTCGCCGGTGTACAGGTGCAGGAAACTCTCAAACTGCTCGATTATAAAAATTGGGAAGGACGAAATTTGGTCAGCCACGAAATGATTTTTAACGGGACGGTCGGTGAATGTATGCGAGTCGAACTCGTCAGACGCAATGATTGTCTGGCGCACGAAACTATATCAGCCGATGAAATAGTTGAGCTTCCGAAGGCATCGGTTGAAAAAACAACATTTGATGCGCTTCTTAAAATGGTCGAAAAGAGATTAGGCAAAGGTGCGTCGCTGGAACTTAATTTTGACATTGCTTTGACTGCCGATTGCGCCTATTGTAAAGAAAAAACACCTGTTCTCAAACCAGTCGGACTTTATTTTCAGGAGCATCTGGTTTGCGAAAAATGCGGAAATGAGCGGACTTTAAATGTTTTTCACGTTATAAACCGAAAACAGACCGAAGTTTTTGAGCAAATAAAACACTTAAAGTTAGCCGCTCTGAACATCCCGGATTTTGACATTCTGCAAGGTTGGGGCACCCACGGCAATGGATTGGCTTTTGAATTAACGGGCGATAAAAAATTGTGGTTTTGAAGTTTTATTTGATAGATTTTTGAGAGTTTTGGGGCGTAAGTATAGATAGAGAATTCAATATTCAAAGAGAAATAACATTATGGATGACATGGTTACGGTTGATATAAAAACACCACAAAATGAAATTTTTGAAGGTTCGGTGTTGCCACTTGACTTCAATTTTCAAATGATTATTGACGAACTGATTGA
>JANLTD010001270.1:0-2792 GCA_031362765.1 Acidobacteriota bacterium
ATCGCCGGAATCGAAGAGCCCTTAAACGGCACATCCCCCGCGAGCATCTGAAAAAGCATGACGCCCAGACTGTAAATATCTGCCCGCACATCGGGTTCTTCATCAGCCCACTGTTCGGGAGCCATATAATACGGAGAGCCCATCAAACCGGTTGTTTTCGCCTGAATAAATGAACCGAGCAGTTCGCCCGATTTGATTTTCGCCAAACCGAAATCGAGAATTTTGACCGCCTCGGACATCGATTTTTTGCCGGTACAAATCATTACATTGAGCGGTTTCAGATCGCGATGAACAATCCCCTGATGATGTGCCGCGCCGACTCCGGCGCAAATCGCGGACATCAGATCCAAAGCCCGTTCGGGCGAAAGTTTGCCTTCGCGCGCCAGCAGGTCGTGCAAAGATTCGCCTTCAACATATTCCATCACCAGAAACGGCATGACACCGTTCACAACGCCGTAATCCGAAACACCGACGACGTTTTGATGGCGGATCGCGGCGGCCGCAAGCGCTTCCTGCCGAAAACGGGTCACAAGCTGCGGATCATTTCCAACCAAGTCGGGAAGAATGACCTTGATCGCGTGATGTGTTTTCAGATAAGAATGCCGCGCCTTATAAACCACTCCCATTCCGCCCTGTCCGATCCGTTTTTCCAAGTGATATTTTCCTTCCAGAATATGTTCGCCGCCGAGGGTTTGGGCGGTCGGCATTCCATCATCGGGACAAGTATTTACCTCATCGGCGTAACATCTTTTACAAATTTGACATTCTTTCATTTTGATTTTCAGATACGGACAAAAAACTAATTTTTTTGTTTTATTGTCTGTTACAAAAGCTCGGACGGTATTTCCTTTACCATAACTTCAATTGATTTTAGTTTGTTTATGATTCTCAATCAAGGCAAAAATAAAAAACGCGAATTAGTTTTCAATTAAACCAATCCGCGCCCCAAATTTTGAAATCCTTTACTGTTATTCCGGCACAACAAATTCGTAAATCAAAAGACCTTTAACATTGACGGGTTGTCCGCCAAGCCAACGCGGGTGAACTCTTGTTTTATATGCCGCTTCAACGGCTGAGTTCAACAATAATTCAGCTCCGGCGATTGCTTTCGCCGAACGGACAACTCCGAAACCATCAACTAATACTTCAACATTAACCTGCCCCGAAATTGCGTTTTCAAGCGCTTCTTTCGGATAGATCGGTTCAACAAAACAAGATTCACCGTTCAGAATGCCGACTTCGACATAAATCTTACTACGGGCTTTCGAGCTATGATAGTTGTTGATTTCCTGACAAGTGTAACTTTGCTTAAATCTCGGTTCTTTTCGGATAACTTTCGGTGCGTGAGAAATACTCTGGGCTGTCGTCCGGTTCGAAACAATCACCGCATTCTGACGATCAAACGGTTGCCAACGGTTCGAAAATCCAACGCCGATAAAATATGTAGTCAGCGAAACGGCGAAGAAAAAAATCATTCTTTTGCAATCAATTCTAAATGAACACATTTCTTGTTTCCTTTATTTTGCAAGTTTAGCAGTTATTCACGTATTCGCCAAGAATTTTGTTTCGACGAAGGTAATGCCTCAGTAAAAAACTAAAACGAGATTTATTGGCGATGCACGCACGCGAAATAGACTTCAGAGGTATGCGTTGGCTTTCATTCGGGATGAGTGAAAAGTGATACGTGATAAGTGGTTTTAACCTATCACGTGTCACATTTCACTTCTCACCTATTCCGAATGTGATCGCTTTTATTCTTAATTTAATTTTCAACAATTGATTTTCCGCTCGCAATAATAATTTGAGATTTCAGATCTGAGATTTCAAATTATAGTAATGCGTCAGTGATAAGTGACCGAAAGATTTTTGCCTACGAAACATACGAACGAACCGAAAACTTCTGTTTTTATTTTAATTTTTCGTACCTTTCGTGTGTTTCGCAGGCAAATCTAACTTTTCAATGAGGCCTTACAAATTATAGAGAAGACATATTGACCGAGTATGTTATTTGAGAAACAAAAAAAGATCAACAATCAATTGACGGATAATTTGAGGTCAGGAAGGACTCCGGCTCGGTTTCCGATTTAGTTGAAAAATATGAATTCCTAACTTTTTACTGACGCATTACGAAAAGTTGTTCTTAAACTCAAGCTTCATGGTGAAAACTGTCAAAATTAACACGCGGATGAACCGCAGATTGAGTGGATTTACCGAGGACTTCTAAACAAATACTCGGTAAATCCGCGGAATCCGGAAAAATCTGCGTACCACTTCTTTTTGACTTTTCTGATCGTTGAAGTCTTAGGTCAATTTAGCCGGCATTTTTCAACTCCTGATTCGCATTTATAGTCTTTTGCAATCAATAACTACTTATTTCGCGACAATATTCACCAGCCGTTTGGGAACAACGATGATTTTGACGATTTGTTTACCGTCCGTCTGTTCGATCACTTTTGCGTCAGCGAGAGCCAACGCTTGCAATTCGTCGTTCGTGGCGTCGGGCGAAGCCAACACCCGCGACCGCAGTTTGCCGTTGATCTGGACCGGAATTTCAATTTCGTCGGCGCGCGCCAATTCTTCGCGGTATTCGGGAAAACGTGCTTCGTTCGCCAAAATTCCCTTCTCGTTGCCGACAATCTGCGAATACAACTCCTCCGCCGTATGCGGCGCAAACGGCGTCAGCATCAAGATCAGAGATTCGACCGCTTCACGAATCGCAAAAATATCCGTCTCGCTCGCCGTTTCAGGTTCGACCTTGAAATCGTAGATCGCGTTCGAGAGTTCCATCAGCG
>JANLTD010001286.1:0-2865 GCA_031362765.1 Acidobacteriota bacterium
TGACAAACTCCGCAGCGAATTCGGCGACCAGCTGCGGGCCGCCGGACACGCGCATTCGCTCGCGATCGAGAAGATCTGGAACCGCATATTTCTCGGCGACGGAAAATTAGTCATTGACGGCTTTGATTTTAATTTCACCGAAGATGCCCGAAATTCGCAAAGCTTATCGAAGATCTTTACGACAATGCTCGAACCGTTATTTGAAATGCGATTTCCGAAACATCCCGTTTTTACTCAGCCGCTCGGAATGACCGAAGTTTCCTCGCTGGTCAGCGATCTTTTCAGCGGGACGCGTCAAAATCTGGCGGAAGTTCAAAGAGTTGCCGAACTTTATGCGCTGCCGCTCGGGCTTGTCACGAACCGCAACAATTCGTTTGTTCTTGAAACCGAAGAAAACCTCTTAAAGTTGCCGCTCGCGCAGGAAGTCCTGTCGCTGGTTAGAAATTCAGCCGACGAAACCGTTTCCTTGCGTACGCTTTACAGACATCTCAAACGCGAACCGCTTGGACTCGTGCGTGAAGCCCAGCATTTGATCCTGACCGCGCTGGTTGCCAACCGCCAGATCGAATTTGTCACGACGAAGGGCGACCGCATCAATCGGCGATCGCTCGACTTAAAGATCATCTGGGACGACATCGAAGGCATCGCACAGCCTGCGGCAGCATCGTACCCGACCGAACGTCTCAAGCTTTGGGCAACACTATTTACGGGCATTGAAAATGTTGACTCTATTGATCTATCCAATAATTGCGAACCGGTCAGGAACGGATTGCAAAATTGGTTGTTTGATTGGCAGAAAGAACGGATCCTTGAGCGATTTAATGAATTGCCGGACGAGATCCTAAACACCAGGATCTGGCGTTTGTCGCTGTTGGCTGATAAGACGTTCGGTTCGGTCGCGACGATCGTTCACGCGGTTCTCGATGATTCGATCACGTTAGAAGAGTGTTTGCATCGGATTGCCGACGCTTTTTCGGATTCCGAGGACGAATATTATGCCCGCGCAAAGGAGTTGGTTATTCTTGAAGACTTCATCAGCGGCACAAAACGGCGCGCCGAAATCAAGACATATCTGGCAGTTTGCGAAATGTCAGACGACGAGAAGATCGAGGAACTGCGCGAAAAGCTGTTTGAAATTCTCGAAGAAACGACCAATAACCCGAGCCATTTGACGAATCGCGAAATGGAGAACGTCTGGCAATTATTTCACACGCGCTTTACCGAACATTTTTCGGCCCACCACGACTTCGTGATGAGGTCGCATCACTTGCAGGAACAGTTTGACGAAATTATCCGGAGCGATGAATGGTGGGAATTTGAAAATCTCTCGAATCTGCCGATATTTACACAGATCTACCGCCGAGAGGCACAACGGATCTGCCGTCAATTCAAAGAACTTGACTGCCGTTTCAATGTCCGCGAGATGCTCAAAACACATCCTTTCTGCGCGTGTTCGTTCAACCTGACGGAAGCCGCCGATTGGGAAACCCTGTCGAAGAAATTAACGGAAACGATCGAAAAGGGCCGAAAAAGCTACCGTAAGATTCTTTGGACATTGCGCGAAACCATCGTTCAGTTAACCGCGCATTTCGGCACGCGGGCAATGGACGAAGAATATAAAACCGGCGCCCGCCACCTGATCGAGATCTTCAAGCTCGGCAACGAAATTCCGCCGCTCAGTAACGCCGAACTGATAATCCTGCAAAAGGCGTTTGAAAGACTGCCGACCTCGATCCTGCTTAAGACGAACTTTCCGGCGACCGATGATTTCGTAACCCGCACGGAATTAACCGGGCAAGTCACCCAATGGCTCGAAGAATTGCCGGACGAACCGGTGCTGGTCAAGGTTTAATCAAAATGTCCAATGACCGTCAGCTTGTCGTTTAGGTGCGCGAAAACGACAACCTGAAGGATGTCGTACAACTTTCGCACATCCTTTTACTTTTTGGCTGATTGCTTAATGTTCTTTGAGATTTAAACCTACCAAGAAAACAGCGGTTCAGAGTCGGGCGACTGCCCGACGCTTCGCCAATGGTCGGCCAGTAGCCCGACTCTGAACCATCAATTATTGCTAAATATATTATTCAAAGAGCATAAAGCAAATGTCCGCCGATCTTTTTACTTTTACCTCATTTCAAATATAGTCTTACTTATGCGGAAAGTTTCGATCATCGGAGTTGGCAGAGTCGGCGGTGCGCTTGCGATAGCCTTGGCGCGGAAAGGTTATGTGATCGAGAATCTGTTCGTCAGAAACGACCAAACAGCCCGAAAAATCGCGGAGATCATTGAACAAACGCCGCAAATAATTGCATTTGACAACGTCCCGGAATGTACATCGGACATTGTTTTTATTACGACGCAGGATACGGAAATCGAAGGCGCGGCGGGGAATCTGGCAAAGCATCTCAAAAACAAACCTTTTGTTTTTCACACCAGCGGGGCGCTTTCTTCGGATATTTTGCAATCTTTGAAAAATATCGGCTGCCCGACGGGTTCGATTCATCCGCTTGTTTCGATCAGTGATGCGCGTTTGGGCGCGGAGCGTTTTGACGGAGCCAATTTTTGTGTCGAGGGTGAACGCGAAGCCGTCAAATTGGCGGAAAAGATCGTTGACGATTTGGGAGGCAAATCATTTGCAATTGAAACTAAATTCAAAACGCTCTATCACGCGTCGGCGGTCACGGCTTGCGGTCATCTGGTTGCGCTGGTCGAGACGGCAGTCGAAATGCTGACAAAATGCGGTTTGGGTGAAACTGAGGCCAAAGAAACGCTTTTGCCATTGATCAAAAGCACGATCGAAAATCTTGAAACGCAGACGCTTTCAGGTGCTTTGACCGGAACTTTTGCGCGGGCCGATGTCGCGAC